>NZ_DURI01000161.1 GCF_012837295.1 Corynebacterium sp.
ACGCGGAGGCGGCGGCCCCGGCCGAACTGGGCAGGATCCGCCTCTGCGAGGGCCTCGCCGCGGACGGCGCGCAGGAACAGGTCGAACTTGTCGCGGGCGATGTCGGCGCCGCGGGGGTCGGTCGACCCCTCGTAGCCGAACGCCTCCCAGCCGCGGAGGGCGGGTTCGGGCGACCCGCGGGAGACGCCGAGGGCGACGCGGCCGTCGGAAAGCAGGTCGAGGGCGGCGGCCTCCTCGGCGAGGTACAGCGGGTTCTCGTAGCGCATGTCGATGACGCCGGTGCCGACCTCGATGCGCTTCGTCCGCGCCGCGATGGCCGACAGCAGCGGCATCGGCGACGCCGCCTGCCGCGCGAAATGGTGCACGCGGAAGTAGGCGCCGTTGACGCCGAGCTCGTCGGCCGCGACGGACAGGTCGACTGCCTGCGAGAGCATGTCGGCGGCCTCGTAACCCGAGCCGCGGGGGCCGTAGTGGCCGAAGGACAGGAACCCGAAAGATTTCATGTGCCTGTCAACAAAAGTGGGGCGGGGCGTATTCCCGCGGTGTGCGCCGTGCGCCGTGCCTCGTGTGGCTGCGTTGCTTGCCGACGCCCTACCGCGGCGCCGGCCCGCCCTTGCGGCGCGCCGAGAAGATGGCGAACGCGATGAGGGCGAGGGTGAACCACAACAGGTACTGGTTGACCACGTTGACGACCTCGAGGACCTGGTCGCCGAAGGTGTAGCCGAGCCACATGAACAGGCCGTTGACGGCGAGGACGCTGAGGACGTTCAGCAGGAGCACCAGCCGGAAACGCACCTTCAGAAGGCCGGCGATGGCGTTGAGCACCAGCCCCGGCACCGGCCCCGGCGCGAAACCCAGCGGCAGTAGGCCGAGGGTGATGGCCTTCGTGGTCGACGCCTTCTTCTTCACCGCCTTGCGGAAGAACCTGTGGGCGCGGGGCATGTACTGCAGCGACATGTCGATGAACTCCATGCCCCAGCGCTTGCCCATCAGCCAATAAATCGGCACGAACTTCAGCGCGCCCACCAGCGACGCCGCCAGGTACACCCACCACGTGCCATTGTCGACGGACACGTTCGCCCCCGACACCGTCGCACTGGTGTAGCCGCCGATGAGGAACGAGTACGGCAGCGGGTGCGACAGGAACCAGGCGCGGAGGCCGAGCATCGCCAACGAGAACACGCCCATCGCCATCAGCGCGAAGAACAGGAACTTGTCCATCGGCGCCGGGTCCTTCAGGAAGGACGGGGTCGGCGGGGCGCCCTTCGTGGGCTGCCGGTCGGCGTGCCCGTCGTCGCTGTGGTCGTCCCGCTGTTCATTCACCCCTGCGAGGGTAGACGAAGCCCCGGCTCCGCGTGGGGTGCGGGGCCGGGGCGTCGGAAAGCGGATGCGCGCACGAAAAACCAGCATTGACCGGCCCGAATACGCGCGGCGGAGTGAACCGGGCTTACTTGCGGATTACTTGGCGGGCTCGACGAGCTCGAGGAGCACGCCGCCGGCGTCCTTCGGGTGGACGAAGTTGATGCGGGAGTTGGCGGTGCCCTGCTTCGGCACCTCGTAGAGCACGCGGGTGCCCTGCTCCTTCAGATGCGCCATCAGGGCGTCCATGTCGGTGACGCGGAGGGCGTACTGCTGGATGCCGGGGCCCTTCTTGTCGATGTACTTCGCGATGGTCGACTCCTCGTTCAGCGGGGCGAGGATCTGGACCAGGGTGCCGCCCTCGACCTTCTCGGCCGGGCCGAGCATGGCCTCGCGGACGCCCTGCTCCTCGTTGACCTCCTCGTGGTAGTTCACGAAGCCCATGTTCGCGCGGTACCACTCGACGGCGGCGTCGAAGTCGGGCACGGCGATGCCGACGTGGTCGACGTGCGTGACGAAGTTGTGGGGGACGGTGACGTTGATGTCGCTCATGCCCACCAGGATACGGCGTTTGCCGGGCCGCCCGCCGCCGCCCGCCGCCGGACGGGGTTACCCTGGGCGCATGATCGTCGCCTTTTCCGTCGCCCCCGCGTCCGCGGACCCCGATGAGGGCATGTCAGCCGCCGTCGCCGAGGCCGTCCGCGTCGTCCGCGAGTCCGGCTTGCCCAACGAAACCAACTCCATGTTCACCCTCGTCGAGGGCGAATGGGACGAGGTGATGGACGTGGTCAAGCGCGCCACCGAGGCCGTGTCCTCCGTCGCGCCGCGCACGTCGCTGGTGCTCAAGGCCGACATCCGCCCCGGCTACACCGGACAGCTGGCCGCGAAGGTCGACGCCGTCGAGCGCCGCCTCGCGGAGTAGACCGCTTCCCGTTCGCTTTACGACGGCCCGCGCCCCGGCCCGAGGGGCCCGCACTTTCCCACGACCGTTAGGATCCCATTTCCATGACGCACGCCCACGGACATTCCGGTCATTCGCACTCGCACGGCCACTCCCATGGTGGCCACCGGGAGTGCTCGACGCCCCCGCCGCCGCCCGGCACGGTGGATCTGGAGGCCATGAAGCGCGAGGCCGACGCCCGCGCCGAGGCCGAGCGACGCATCGCCGACCAGGGCGAGGGCCTGCCGCCGCTCGTCGACGTCACGGGCGAGAACTTCGACCCGGAGGTGGTCATCCGGTCGGAGCAGGTGCCGGTCATCGTGCTCATCGGCGCGTCCGCGTCGCCGGAGTCGGTGCGCATGCGGCTGATGCTCGAGGAGATGGCCCGCGAGGCGAACCTCAACTGGATCGCGGCGTGGGTCGACGCCGACGCCCACATGGACGTCGCGCGCGCCTTCGGCGTGCAGGCCCTGCCGACCGTCGTCGCCGTGGGGATGGGCCAGCCGATCGGCCAGTTCGTCGGAGAAAAGACCCGCGACTACATGGACCAGTGGATCGAGGCGGTCATGGACGCCACCCGCGGCCGGCTGAAGGGCCTGCCCGCCGGCACCCGCATGATGGGCGAGGGCGAGGAGGGCCCCGACGTCAACGGCGGCCTGAAGCCCCCGACCGACGACCCGCGCCTGGAGATCGCCGAGGAGAAGCTCAACGAGGGCGACTTCGAGGGCGCGGTGGAGGTCTATGACGAGATCCTCAAGTCCGAGCCCGCCAACGCCGAACTGAAGGCCGCGCGGACGAACGTGGCGTTCCTCGCCCGCGCCCAGAAGATCGACCGTTCCTCCGATCCCGTCGCACGCGCCGACGCGGACCCGAAGAACGTGGAGCTGGCGCTGGAAGCCGCAGACGTGGAGATGCTCGTCGGCGACCCGGCCCTTTCCCTCGAACGCCTGCTGGTGCTGCTGCCGACGGTGTTCGGCGACGACCGTGCCGCCGTCAAGGACCGCCTGCTCGACCTGCTGCAGCTGTTCGACCCCGCCGACCCCGTGGCGCTCGACGCCCGGCGCCGGATGGCCAGCGCGCTCTTCTAGGCGGACGACCGCTCGTTAACTCGTGACGTTCGGTGTACTTCCGACTTCGATGATGATCCCATTGAAGACGAGAAAGATGGTCAGCGACAGTGCTACGAGTGCGATGACGATCGCGGCGACGGATAGTCCGAATGACCGCTCGGACCATGCGGGGCGCTGGCGGGCCGTCTCTTGAGCACCGGTGAGGAGCCGCGTAAATCCAATGAGGAGAGCCGCGAAAGCGAGCAGTCCCACCAAGAGAACCCCGGCGGTGAGCAATCCCGTCGACGGTGTGGTCATGTTCGCGCCGATCGAAGCAGAGCCCACGGCAAAAGCGACTGCGCTGGAGAATAGAGCGAGCACTTCGGTGGAACGCAACGTGTTCTCGTTGAGGGCCTTGTGGACGCGGTTTTCCGTCTTCTTGACCTGGTCCGTCGCTTCCTTCGCGGACGCATACAAGTATGCGGATTCCAGGGATTCGATGATCCCGCCGCGCTGGGTGACCAAATTTTCCGCCATTCCGCGTGCATATTCGCTTTGGTCGGTGTTCTTTTCGATGGCCAGTGAAATAGTTCTCATGGCATCTTCGAACTTGCCAGCACGCTGGAAGGCCCGGGCTTTCCGTGAAAGCAGGAGAATGTTGTTCGGGGCGTTGTAGTTGTAAACGGAGTTGTCTTGCTCGTACTTCTGGATGTACTCTAGGGTCTCTTCGGCGAAGTTCGCGCCGTTCGGTGAGGTATCGAGCGCTTGCAGGACAATGTCCCGGACTTCGGTTGCTTCCGGGTCATCGGCCTTCTTCCACGCGTCCCTGATCTCCTGGGGGATCTCGGCATTCTTGTCTGGCGCGGCGCCTCCCACGATCGATGCGCCGCGCAGGGCCATCGCGGTGGCGGTGTTATCGTAGTGGCTGCTCGTTTTCTCTATTAGTCGGCCCATGGTTTTATAATCAAATACGAATCGACGCCGTTCCAGCAGAATTGTGTCGACCGTGAACTCCATCGTGGTCAGGCCGCCGGAGTTCCGCCATTCCCGCATCTTCGCTGTCCATATGTTCTGCGTCTCATGGCGGGTGACCCAGGCGACCTTGTTGATCACCTCGAGAAGCTCTCGGTTGAAAACTTCGTCTTTTGGGAGCCGCTTTTCGAACCAGTCGGAAATCTCGGTGATCAGTTCCTTTTCGTTCACTTCGAGTTCGCATAGTCGGCCGAAAAGGCATTTGGTCAGATAGCGCTGGATACGGTCACCCGGATCGGACCGATGGTCCGCCAAGACTGTGCGGACCTCAGTCAGCTCCAGCGCGTCGACCTCCTTCCTGATCGTTGCGCGCGGATCGTCGGAAGTACTGATTAGTTCCTGAATTCGAGTCAGTTGAGTCATGTCTGTCATGTCAAGTCCCTAGTCGAAGTTGGTTTTTGAAGATGGTGAGATCACGCCTCCGGACGGGTGTACGGCCAGTCGCCGGGGGCCATGAAGTACCAGACCGTCGCCATGATCGCCGCCACCGAAATGGTCAGGGCGGCGCCCAGGGCCACCTGCGTGGTCCAGTGCCGGGCGCGGAACCATGCCTCGGAGTCGTCGTAAAGCCTGGCCAACCGCACGTTGAGCCGCCGCATGGGCGGATGAACCAACGACAGTAGACCCAGTGACACGAAAATGAGCAGCCAGCCGGGCGCGGGCGTCGGCAAAATGATGATTCCCACGATGAGCAGGCAAAACCCCAACACCAGCAGGACCGGGGACAGGAAGGGGCCGTACCAGCTCCGCCGCATCTTCTCGTGGCGGACCTTCATCCGGTCCATCAACCGGCTGATCCTCTCCTCCACGGGCCCTCCCTTCCGGTGTTCGCGTCCGTGTCGCGCAGGCCCTCGAGTGGGCCGCGGCGCAGATCCCCACAATATTGTCACCCCGGCGCCCGACGCGCCCTCCGAAATCACGGGGATCCGTCCCCATCGCCCGTCAACGGGGGGGATGATCGGGGTCGCCCATCCGGCTCCGACGTTCGCCGACGGCGTTGCGGTGGTACTCTGCCAGCGGTTCACGGTGTTAGGACACCGGCGCCCGACACCCTGAGATCGGATCGGGCGCCTTTTTTGCGGCCCGCATGCGACCGCCCCGATGGGGGCGCCGCCGTCGGGGCCGGTACCCAGGAGACGAGGAAGATGCGAGCAGGAACGGGGCTCACGCGGAAGAAGCCCGGCCTCATTCTGGCCGCCATGGCGGTGACGGCGCTGATGGCCGGGTGCACGGTGAATGCCCCCGAAGAGGCGCCCGCCACGGACGCCGATTCGCTCCCCGTCGAATCCGTCGACGGCTGGGACCCCTCCGAGGAAGTGGAGTGGACCGACGCCCAGAAGATCCTCGACGAGGCCGTCGAGGACTTCTCCGACATGTACGGCATCGAGCTGGCCGCGTACCTCCGCGTCATCGACGGCCCCTACCGGGGTCTGACGGCGGCGGCCGGCGGCGACGAGAAGCAGTACTCGGCGTCGACCATCAAGGCCCCGCTCGTCGTGACCACGCTGGACACCTTCGGCGACGAGCTCGACACCGTCGTGACGGTCGACTGGGAGGACGCCGTCGGCGGCAGCGTCATCGGCCCGGGCGACTACACCGTCGATACGCTGCTGCGCTACGTGATGGCCTACTCCGACAACACCGCCGCCAACGGCCTCATCGACGCGGTGGGCGGCTTCGACGCGGTCAACGAGATCATCGGGGACGCCGGCGTGGACGAGTCGCGCTACCACCTGGGCAACAAGATGAACATCCCGAACCCGTCCGGGGACCGCTCGTGGATTTCGCCGAGCCAATCCGCGCTGTTCATGGCGCGGATCCAGGAAGTCGCGGACGGCCACGGCGAGCACGACTTCATCGACCGCGACACGGCGCAGACCGCGCTGACGTACCTCACGTACGGCGGTGCCCAGAAGTTCGCCATGTACGTCGGCTCCGCCGTGCAGAAGACCGGCGACACCGGCGCGGGCACCAACGACCACGGCATCCTCTACACCGGTGCCGGACCCGTCGCCTTCGGCATCACCACCCGCTTCGGCACCCCGATGAACGAGCTCACCGACGCCCTGCTGGGCCAGCTCGGCGGCCGGATCGCCTCGTTGCTGCCGGACTACAACCTCCTCGACGGCGGCAAGCCGCTGAGCCCCGAGGACGCCGCCACGTGGAGCGCCGACGGGGACGGCGATGGCGTCGCCGACAGGCTCGGCGACGGCGCCGGCGAATATGAGATCGCGGCGGCCGATGGCACCGGCGTCACCGACGGATCGGGTGCCCCGCTTTACGACGAGACCCTCGACCCCGATTGGTTCAACCCCTACCGCGCCCTCTAGGGACGCCCCGTCCCCCGGCGGGCCCGCACCCGGAAACGAAGGAACCGGCCGACCCGTGATCGGGTCGGCCGGTTCGGCCGTTCATGGCGTCATCTCCGTGCGGGGCCGGATCAGCCCTCGTGGCGGAACCAGATCGCGGTGTTGGCCGGCAGGGTCAGCTCGATCGACTGATCCTGGCCGTTCCAGCCGTGGCCCTCGGCGTTCAGCGTGCCGTTGAGGCCGTAGCCCGAACCCGCGTAGCGCTCGTCGTTGGTGTTGAGCACCTCGGTCCACGCGCCGGAGCGGGGGACGCCGATGCGGTAGCGCTCCTGCGTCGCGCCCGACAGGTTGTACACGCACGCCAGGGCGGAACCGTCCTCGCCGTAGCGGGCGAAGGACAGCACCGAATTGTTCGTGTCGTCGGCGTTGATCCAGGAGAAGCCCTCCGGGCGATCATCGCGCGACCACAGGGCATTGGTGTCCGCGTAGACGGCATTGAGATCCTTGACCAGCAGCTGGATGCCGCGGTGGAACTCGCCGCCCCAGCCCTCGAGGTTGTCCCACGCGATCGACTCGTCGTGGTTCCACTCGCGGTTCTGGCCCAGCTCCTGGCCCTGGAACAGCAGCTGCTTGCCCGGGTGCCCCCACATGAACGACAGCAGCGTGCGCAGGCCCGCGGCCTTGTTCCAGTCGTCGCCCGGGATGCGCTCCCACAGCGAACCCTTGCCGTGCACGACCTCGTCGTGGCTGAACGGCAGGATGAACTTCTCGGAGTAGGCGTAGACCATCGCGAAGGTGACCTCGTGATGGTGGTAGGAGCGGTGGATCGGATCCTTGGAGAAGTACTCCAGGGTGTCGTTCATCCAGCCCATGTTCCACTTCATGTTGAAGCCCAGGCCGCCGTCCTCGGTGGGGGCGGTGACGCCCGGCCAGGACGTGGACTCCTCGGCGATGGTGAGGAAGCCCGGGTGGTGCTTGTGCACCGTGGCATTGAACTCCTGCAGGAACTGCATGGCGTCCAGGTTCTCGCGGCCGCCGTACTGGTTGGGCAGCCACTCGCCCTCTTCGCGGGAGTAGTCCAGGTAGAGCATCGAGGCGACGGCGTCGACGCGCAGACCGTCGATGTGGAACTCCTCGGCCCAGTACAGGGCGTTGGCGTAGAGGAAGTTGCGGACCTCGTTGCGGCCGAAGTCGAAGACGTAGGTGCCCCAGTCCTTCTGCTCGCCGCGGCGCCAGTCCGGGTGCTCGTAGCAGGCGGTGCCGTCGAAACGCGCGAGCGCCCAGTCGTCCTTGGGGAAGTGGCCCGGGACCCAGTCGACGATGACGCCGATGCCGGCCTCGTGGAACGCGTCGATGAGCGCGCGGAGCTGATCCGGGGAACCGAAGCGGCTGGTCGGGGCGTAATAGGAGGTGACCTGGTAACCCCAGGAACCGGAGAACGGGTGCTCGGCGACCGGCATGAACTCCACGTGGGTGTAGCCCATGTCCTTGACGTAGCGGACCAGCTGCTCGGCCATGACCTCGTAGGACAGGCCCTGCTTCCACGAGCCCAGGTGGACCTCGTAGATGGACATCGGCTCGGCCTGCCAGTTGGTGGTGACGCGCTTGGCCATCCAGGCCTCGTCCCGCCACTGGTAATCCGACTCGGCGACGACGGAACCGGTGGCCGGCGGCACCTCGGTGGCGTAGGCCATCGGGTCCGCCTTGTCGCGGCGGTGGCCCTCCGGGGTGGTGATGGCGAACTTGTACACGTCGCCGGCCGCGACGCCCGGGATGAAGACCTCCCACACGCCGGTGCCGCCCATCGAGCGCATCGGGTACTGGGCGCCGTTCCACATGCAGAAGTCGCCGATCACGGCGACGCCGCGGGCGTTGGGGGCCCACACGGAGAAGGACACGCCCGAGACGTCGCCGAGCTCCGTCTCGTAGGTGCGGATGTGTGCGCCCAGCGCCTCCCACAGGCGCTCGTGGCGGCCCTCGCCGATCAGGTGCAGGTCGCCCTCGCGGACCGTCGGCAGGAAGCGGTAGCCGTCGGCCCGCTCCTCGGTGGAACCGTCCGCCCAGGTGATGCGCAGGCGGTAGTCGAAGTCGGCGTCGCCCGGCACGAGCGCCGCGTAGACGTCGTCGCCCACCGGCTCCGCCTCGAAGTCGCCGCGGGTCGAGGCCACGGTCACCGCCGACGCACCGAAGATGCGGGTGCGGATGACGGTGTCCCCGTCGATCTGGTGCGCACCGTAGAACGAATGGGGATCGTGGTGCGTGCAGCTGCGGAGACGATCCATGTCTCCGGCCGGGATGGTCAGGCGCGGATCGGTGGGGGCGCTCATGGCGGTCCTTCCAGGTGAATACCGGGTTGTGCGTCAGTAATCGGGTCGAACTTCGTTGGGTCCGGCGGATCTGTCGGGCGCGGAATCCCGGCGCCGCCGGGAATCCGGGCGGACCCGCCTCCAGCGTATGCGCGCGGGGCGGGCCACGGTTCGGGAATGGCCCCGGGTGGGGCCGTTTCCCGTCCTAGCCCTCGTAGTCGGGGACGTCGCGCCACGCCAGCTTGCGGCGCGTGCCCTCCGGGACGTCGGGCAGCTGGATGATGTGCGCGACGTTGGACCACGGCTCGAGGCGGACGAAGTTCTCCTTGCCCCAGTTGAAGCGCTGGCCTGTGATCAGATCCTGGACGTCCATGCGGTCGGTGCTGCGGCGGCCGATGGAGTTCATGTCGATGTCGAGGATGCCTTCCTGGGCGTTCCACGGATCCAGGTTGATGACGACGAGCACGGCGTCGCCGGTCAGCGGATCGATCTTGGAGTACGCCAGCAGGTTGTCGTTGCCGATGTCGTGGAAGCGCAGGGTGCGCAGCTGCTGCAGGGCCGGGTGCTCGCGGCGCAGGGTGTTCAGCAGGGTGATGAACGGCTCGAGCGAATCGCCGGACTCCAGCGCGGCGTCGTAGTCGCGGTGGCGCAGCTGGTACTTCTCGCTGTCCAGGTATTCTTCGGAGCCTTCCCTGACCGGCACGTTTTCGTAGAGCTCGTAACCGGAGTACACGCCCCACAGCGGCGACATGGTCGACGCCAGCGCGGCGCGGATGGCGAAGGCGCCGCGGCCGCCCTTGACCAGGAATTCGTGGAGGATGTCCGGGGTGTTGACCCACAGGGACGGGCGGGCGATGTCGGTGTGCTTGACGATCTCCTCGCCGAACTCCGTCAGCTCCTTCTTCGTGGTCTTCCACGGGAAGTAGATGTAGGACTGCGTGAAGCCGGCCTTGGCCAGGCCGTACAGGCGGGCCGGGGCGGTGAAGGCCTCGGCCAGGAAGATGACCTCCGGGTTGGTTTCGTGGACGGTCTCGATGAGCCACTCCCAGAAGTTGCCCGGCTTGGTGTGCGGGTTGTCCACGCGGAAGACCTTGACTCCGCGCTTGACCCAGAACTTCACGACGCGCAGAACCTCCGCGTAGAGGCCCTTCGGGTCGTTGTCGAAGTTCAGGGGGTAGATGTCCTGGTACTTCTTCGGCGGGTTCTCGGCGTAGGCGATGGTGCCGTCGGGCAGGACGGTGAACCAGTCCGGGTGCGCCTCGGCCCACGGGTGATCGGGCGCGCACTGCAGGGCCAGGTCGATGGCGACCTCCAGGCCGCGGTCCTTGGCGGCCTTGACGAACTCGGCGAACTCGTCCTCGCCGCCGAGCCGCGGCTCGATGGCGTCGTGGCCGCCGTTCGCGGAGCCGATGGCCCACGGGGAGCCCACGTCGTTGGCCTCGGGGGTCAGGGTGTTGTTGCGGCCCTTGCGGTTGATCTCGCCGATCGGGTGGATCGGGGGCAGGTAGACGACGTCGAAGCCCATGCGGGCGGCGCGGTCCAACTGCGGGATGGAGGAGGAGAAGGTGCCGTGGAGCAGGTTGCCGTCCTCGTCGAAGCCGCCGTTGGAGCGGGGGAAGAACTCGTACCAGGAACCGAAGAGGGCCTCGCGGCGCTCGACGAGGACCTTGCGGGTCTTGCCGCGGGTCAGCAGCTCGCGCAGCGGGTGCAGCTCGAGGATGCCGCGGGTCTCGTCCGACAGGGCGGAGGAGACGCGGGCGCGCAGCTCAGAGTCGGAGCGCAGCGACTGGGCCACGCCGCGCAGGTGCGAGCGGTAGACGGTGGCGGCGCCGGCGGCGGCGCGGTCGAACAGGCGGGCGCCGATCTCCAGGTCGTTGGCCAGCTCGGCCTCCGACTGGCCGGCCTCGATCTTCTTGGTCACGGAATTGCGCCAGGTGGCCATCGGGTCGGACCAGGCGTCGACGCGGAAGGTCCACAGGCCCGGGGCGTCGGGCACGAAGGTCGCGTTGACCTGGTTGGGATCGTGGTCGCTGAAGCGCATGGGGATGCGCTGGGTGCGGGCGGCGAAGGAGGATTCCTTCGGGCCCTTGACGTTCAGGGTCGCGTTGAGCGCATCGTGGCCCTCGCGCCAGACGACGGCGAAAACCGGGACGACTTCGCCGGCCACCGCCTTGGACGGGGTGGCACCGCCGTCCACCTGGGGTCGTACATCGTCGATTCCGAGTCGTCCGGTCACCTTCGAGTCTCCTTCGCGCCGTGTTCGGCGCTCTTTGATCGTTTTTCGCTTCGCCCGCGCCCGCCGGAACCTGCCGGCCGCCGCGGTTACCCCACCAGAGTAATGGAGGTGCGGTGATCCCACATGGGTGGAAACGGACGGTCGGCCCCGATCGGGGAACGGTGGGCGCCGGTCGGCGCCGCGGCCTGCGAGAGTACGCCGTTAGCCGTGGTCGCCCGCCGTGCCACGCCACGCGGGGGAGCAAGTCGGGGCGCGGGGCGGGGAAGTGGGGCACGATGGTGGCGTGGCTGACTTTGACTCTGATTTCAACGCGCACGACATTGCCGCGGACGGACTCGCCGCCGACGACTTCGACGAGGACCTGCTGGTCGATTTTCGCGGAGTCTCGCTCAAGCGCGGCGGCCGGACGCTCGTCGGTCCCCTGGATTGGCAGGTGGAGCTCGACGAGCGCTGGGTGGTGCTCGGCCCCAACGGCGCGGGCAAGACGTCGCTGATGCGCATCGCGGCGGCCGAGGAGTATCCCTCGTCGGGCGTCGCCCGGGTGATGGGGGAGCGCCTGGGCCGCACCGACATGCGCGACCTGCGCACGATGATCGGTTTGACGTCCTCGGCGCTGGCGCACCGCATTCCCGCCGAGGAGAAGGTCGCGGACCTGGTGATCTCCGCCTCGTACTCCGTGCTCGGCCGCTGGCGCGAGACGTACGAGGAGATGGACTTCGACCAGGCCGCGGAGATCCTGGAGAAGATGGGCGCCGAGCATTTGGCGGACCGCACGTGGGGGACGCTGTCGGAGGGCGAGCGCAAGCGGGTCCTCATTTCCCGCGCGCTCATGGTCAATCCGGAGCTGCTGCTTCTCGACGAGCCCGGCGCCGGCCTCGATCTCGGCGGCCGCGAGGACCTCGTGGGTTACCTCGGCCAGCTCGCGCTCGACCCGGATGCCCCGGCGATCGTCATGATCACCCACCACGTGGAGGAGATCCCGTTCGGATTCACGCACGCGATGCTTCTCGACGATGGCGGCGTGGTCGCGCAGGGCCTCATCGAGGATGTGCTGACCAGCGAGAATCTGTCCGCGGCCTTCCATCAGGCGATCGCCGTGGATCGCATCGACGGCCGCTTTTTCGCCCGCCGGGCCCGCAAGGCCGGTGCGCACCGGAAGGGGAACTGAGCCGATGGGAACGCCGGACGACAGGACCGGAAATGCCGAAAAGACCGCCGCCGGGCAGGGCGTCCCCCCGACCCCGCGGTTGGCGTCGACGGTGCTGCTGGTGCGCGATTCGCTGCACGGCATCGAGCTCTACGTGCAGGAGCGCGTGAGCACCATGAAGTTCGCGCCGAACATGACGGTGTTCCCCGGCGGCGGGGTCGACGCCCGGGATTTCCCGGGCGACGTCGACGGCGACGGGCACGACAGCCCGCGCCTGACGTGGTCGGGGCATGCGCCGCAGTGGTGGGCGGAGAAGTTCGGGGTCGCCCCCGCGACGGCCCGGGCGCTGGTGTGCGCCGCGGTGCGCGAGACGTTCGAGGAGACCGGCACGCTGCTGGCGGCCGACGCTTCGGGAGCCACGGTCGTCGATTCCGGCCGGTTCCATGCGCAGCGCAAGGCGCTGGAATCCCACGAGCTCGCGTTCTCCGACTTCATGGCGGACGAGGGGCTGGGCCTTCGCTCCGATCTGCTGCGCCCGTGGAGCAACTGGGTCACGCCGGAGAAGTTCCCCAAGCGCTACGACACCTTCTTCTTCCTGGCGGCGCAGCCGGAGGGGCAGATCGCGGACGGCGACACCTCGGAGGCGTCGTCGACGGGCTGGTTCCGCCCGACCGCGCTGATGGAGGGCTGGCGCGACCGCAAGGTGGGCCTCATGCCGCCGACGTGGGCGCAGATCAAGCGGCTGGTGGTCTACGACACCGTCGCCGACGTGCTCGCCGCCGCGGATGCCGGAAAGGAACCGTCGCGGCGCACGACCAGCGACTTTTTCGGCGACCCGTTCATGGACGAGTTCTTCTCGGTCGCCACGCATCTGGGGCACCTGCGCGAGGACGCCGCGCGGGCCCGCGAATGAGCCTGTCGCCCGGGGAGGTCCGCGCACTGCTGGCCGACCCCGATCTGGCCGCGGCGGCCTCGGATCTCGAGCTTTCCGACGCCTCCCTTTTCTCCGATCTCGCGCATCTGAAGGCGTCGGCGGGGGAGATGGCCCGTGCCGTCGTGGAACTGGAGCGGGCCCGCCGGTCGACGGCCGGCAAGCTCCCCGGGTGGTGGCTGCTCGATTCGGATTCCGCCCAGCAGGCCACGCACTCCGCTATCGCGCGCTCCCGCGCCGACCGCCTTGCCCGCGCGGTGGCCGACGGCGTCGCGCCGGGCGTCCACGACGTCACGTGCTCGATCGGCGCGGAGATCGCGCCACTGGCCGAGGCCGGCGTCACCGTGCTGGGCACCGACCTGGACCACGCCCGGGCGCTCATGGCCCGCCACAACGCCCCCGACGCGCACATCGCGGTGGCCGACGCTCTAGCGCCCGTCAGCGAGGGGCTGATCATCGTCGCCGATCCCGCGCGCCGGGCGGGCGGCCGCCGCATCCCCCGCCCCGAGGACCTGTTGCCGCCGCTGCCGGACCTCATCGACGCGTGGCGCGGCCCTTCGGCGCGGGTGCGCCACGAGATGGCGATCAAGTGCGCACCCGGCATCGACTACTCCGAGTGGGAGGGCGAGGCGGCCGTGACCTCCGTGGACGGCGGCGTCAAGGAGGTCTGCCTGTACACGCCGGGTCTGGCGGGCAGGCCGGTGGCGGGCGCGGGCGGCGTCGTCAAGCGAAGTGCGCAATTGCTGCGGACCCGGGGTCCGGAGCAGGCGAGCGAGCTTTACGACGATTCGATGCCCGACGATTGCGGTGCCGGGGACGCGGGGCGGTTCATCATCGACCCCGACGGCGCCGTGGTGCGCGCCGGTCTGGTGCGGCACTACGCGGCGGCGCACGGGCTGCGGCAGCTCGATGAACGGATCGCCCACCTGACGGGCGACGCGATCCCGCCCGGGGCCTCCGGATTCGAGGTGCTGGAGCAGGTGCCGCTGAAGAAGGTGCGCACGACGCTGGCGGCCCGGAAGTGCGCGTCGGCGGAGATCCTCGTGCGCGGCGTCGACGCCAACCCCGACGCGCTGCGGAAGCAGTGGAAGCTCGGCGCGGCGAAGAAGGGCGGAGGGAAGGGTGCGGCGCTGGGCGTCGTGGTGACCCGGATCGGATCGTCGGCGACGGCATTCATATGCGGACAGAGGCAGTGGGGGCCGGGCGCGTGACGCGCGGGGGCACCCGACATGCGCCTTTGCCACGCTGCGTTAATGCTGGCTAACTCAAGTAGAACCGAAAAAATATCGACATTGTTACGTGGATCACCTACAGTTCGATATTGACTCTGTTACCTTCGACACAGAGGGCGCGGTAGCCGGACGAGGTCACGCGAACACCGTTTTGCGGTGCGAACGAGACCGCCGGGCGGCCGTGCCGGACAAATTCACGACACGTACACAGTCATTCAACCAGTAAGGACGACAGACACATGCCGAACATCGTGGTTCTGGTCAAGCAGGTCCCGGACACCTGGTCCGAGCGCAAGCTCGCCGACGACGACTTCACGCTCGACCGCGACAGCGCCGACGCAGTGCTCGACGAGATCAACGAGAACGCCGTCGAGGCCGCCCTCAAGCTGAAGGAAGAGCACGGCGGCAACGTCACCGTCGCCACCATCGGCCCCGAGCGTGCCGTGGAGGCCCTGCGCAAGGCGCTGTCCATGGGCGCCGACGACGCCGTCATCCTGTCCGACGACGCCCTGGCCGGCTCCGACGCCGTGCAGACCGCGTGGGCCCTGTCCACCGTCATCGACGCCATCGGCGACGTCGACGTCATCATCACGGGCAACGCCTCCACCGACGGCGGCACGGGCACCGTCCCGGCCGTGCTCGGCGTCTACCGCGGCCTGCCGGTCCTCACCCACATGCGCTCCGTCGCCATCGACGGCTCCACCGTCACCGGCGAGCGCGAGACCGAGGACGGCATTCACCAGCTCAAGGCGAACCTCCCGGCCATCGTGTCGGTGACGGAGAAGGCCAACGAGCCGCGCTTCGCCTCCTTCAAGGGCATCATGGCCGCGAAGAAGAAGCCGGTCCGCGAGCTGACCCTGGCCGACGTCGCCGCCGAGGCGGAGCAGGTCGGCCTGGAGAACGCCGCCACCTCCGTTACCGCCGCCACCCCGAAGCCGCCGAAGTCCGCGGGCGAGCGCATCAACGACGAGGGCGACGCCGGCGTGAAGCTGGCCGAGTTCCTCAAGGCCCAGAAGTTCATCTAAGCGTCCATCGCGAACACCGCACGAACGAACAGCAGGAGAAGAATCACCATGACCGACGTCCTCGTTCTCGTCGACCACACCGATGGCGAGCTGAAGAACACCACCGCCGAGCTGCTCACCGCCGCCCGTGCCTTCGGCACCCCCGCGGCCGTTGTCGTGGGCAAGCCCGGCACCGCCGACGGATTCGCCGAGACCCTCGGCAAGTACGGCGCCGGCGAGATCCTCGCCGCCGAGTCCGATGAGGCCGGCAAGCACCTGATCACCCCCGAGGTCAACGTCCTCGTGGGCCTGGCCTCCGAGCGCCAGGTCCCGGTGCTCGTCGCCGCCTCCGCCGCCGGCAAGGAGATCGCCGGCCGCGTCGCCGCCCTGACCGGCTCCGGCGTCCTGTCCGACGTCGTGGAGATCAAGGAGGACCGCACCGCGGTCTACTCGATCTTCGGCGGAGAGTTCATCGTCGAGGGCGCCGGCTACGGCGCCTCCCCGGCCTACTCGCTGCGCCCCGGCTCGGTCGACCCGGTCGAGGCCGCCGCCTCGCCGGCCGTCACCGCCGTGGAGTACCCGGCCGCGGACGAGACCTCCGTGGAGATCGTGTCCTTCGCCCCGGCCGAGGGCGGCGACCGCCCCGAGCTGACCGAGGCCAAGATCGTCGTCTCCGGCGGCCGCGGCGTCGCGTCCGCCGAGGGCTTCGCCGACGTCGTCGAGCCGATGGCCGACGCCCTCGGTGCCGCGGTCGGCGCCTCCCGCGCCGCCGTCGACGCCGACTACTACCCGGGCCAGTTCCAGGTCGGCCAGACCGGCAAGACCGTGTCCCCGGACCTGTACATCGCCCTGGGCATCTCCGGCGCCATCCAGCACAAGGCCGGCATGCAGACCTCCAAGACCGTCGTCGCCGTCAACAAGGACGAGGAGGCGCCGATCTTCGAGATCGCCGACTTCGGCGTCGTCGGCGACCTGTTCAAGGTCGCGCCGCAGGCCACCGAGGAGATCAAGAAGGCCTAGTTTCCCGGTCTTCCCGGTGACCCGGCCCCGCCGGTGACCCGGATCCTCGCGAGGGGCCGCCCGCATCATGCGGGCGGCCCCTTTCGCATGCCCGGGCGATCCGGCCGACGCGCTAATCTATCCGGGATGTCCAGCACCAGTGCTTTCCGCGGCGGGGTTTCCCGCCATCACCTCGACCACGCCGCCACGTCCCCGCTGCGGCCGGAGGCCCGCGCGGCGATGATCGACGCCCTCGGCGCCGGCAACCCCAATGCGCAGTATGCGGAGGGCCGGGCGGCGCGGCGGATCCTGGAGGAGTCCCGCGAGTCCATCGCCGCGGACTTGGGGGCGGAGCCGGTGGAGGTGATTTTCACCTCCGGCGGCACGGAGGCCGACAATCTCGGGGTCCGCGGGCTGTACCTGGCGGGCGCGAAGAAGCGCGGCGGGCCCGGCACGGTGACGACCACGCCGGTGGAGCACGACGCGATCCGCAAGGCCGTCGCCCACCTCGCCGACCACCACGGCGCGCGCGTCCTCGAAGCCCCGGTGGATGCCGCGGGCCGAGTGGTCGTGGGCGAGCTGCGGGGGCTTTGCGACGACCCCTCGTCCGCCGGATTCCCCCACCTCGCGTGGACGTGCCAGTGGGCGAACAACGAGACCGGGGCGATTCAGCCGATCGGGGAGTTCATCGCGGCCGCCGGGGAGTACGGCGCCCCGGTCCACGTCGACGCGGTGCAGGCCATCGGCCACGTGCCGGTGGACTTCCAGGCCGGCGGCGCGGCCACGATGGCGGCCTCGGCCCACAAGTTCGGCGGCCCCCGGGGCATCGGCGCGCTGCTCGTGCGACGCGGCGTGTCGCCGGCGCCGCTCAACGCGGGCGGGGGACAGGAGCGGGGCCT
>NZ_DURI01000162.1 GCF_012837295.1 Corynebacterium sp.
CCTCGGGTGATTCGTGGGCGGGCGACGGCGGCATCGGCGCCCGGATCCTCGAGCATTTGGGCTATTCGTTGCTGGCCACGGTCATCGCTGCGGTCATCGGCGTGGCGCTCGGCGTCGTCGTCGGGCACACGGGTCGCGGGCAGGGCGTGGTGCTCGGGACGTCGGGCATTCTGCGCGCGATGCCGTCGCTGGGCCTGCTGACCTTCCTGGCGCTGATCATCCCCGCGGGCGTGACGCTGCCGCTGATCCCGGCGACGATCGTGCTGGTCATCCTCGCGGTGCCGCCGATCCTCGCGGCAACGGCGTCGGGATTCCGGTCCATCGACCGCTCCGTCATCGACGCCGCCTACGCGATGGGGCATTCGACGAATCAGGTCATCGGCCGCGTGGAGTTCCCGCTGGCCATGCCGGTGCTCATCGGCGGGCTGCGGTCGGCGTGGCTGCAGGTGCTGGCCACCGCGACCATCGCGGCCTATCTGGGCCTCGGCGGTCTCGGGCGGTTCCTGCTCGATTCGCTGGCCGTGCGCGACTACGGCGTGATGCTCGGCGCGGCGGTGCTCGTCGCCGGGTTGGCGCTGATCACCGACCTGGTGTTCACGGTCGCGGAGAAGGTGTTGGCGCCCGCGGGCGTCCCGACGGGAGGATCCCGATGAACCAGCCCAAGCAGTTCAGTCGCCGCGCCTTCCTCGCCGGCGCCGCCGCCACGACCGCCGCGGCGCTGACCGGCCTGTCCGCCTGCGCTCTCGACCCCGCAAATCCGGCCAACCGTGCGGCCGGTCAGATCCGCGTGGGCTCGGCGATGTTCCCGGAGTCGGAGATCATCGCCCGCATCTGGGCGCACGCGCTCACGGAGGCCGGCCACGACGTCGAGGTCGTCCCCCAGATCGGCGCCCGCGACGTGTATCTCGCGGCGCTGCAGGAGGGCTCCGTCGACCTCGTGCCCGAGTATTCCGGCAATCTGGCGTCCTACTTCGGCGACGTTCCCGAGGGCGCGGACCCGGCCGGCGTCCTCGCCGCGCTCGACGCGAATCTGCCGCAGGACCTCGAGACCCTCGCCCCCGCCGAGGCCGAGTCCAAGGACGCTTACCGAGTCCTCCGCACCGTCGCCGACGAGCACGGGCTGACCAGCCTCGCCGATCTGCCGAAGCTCGCCGACGCCACCGGCGCCATCCGCATCGGCGGCTCGCCGGAACTGTCGCAGCAGCCCTACGGTCCCGACGGTCTCGCCGAGGTCTACGGCGTCGATCCGGCGGCGATGGAGATGGTCGTCTACGGCGATTCCGGTGGCCCGCTGACCATCCGCGCGCTGACCGACGGCGCCGTGGACATCGCGGACATCTACACCACCACGCCGCTGCGCGACCCGTCCGGCGCCGACGTCGACGTGGTCACGCTGGAGGATCCCGAGCAGCTCATTCCGGCGCAGAACGTCGTCGCGCTCGCCCGCCGCGGGGTGCTGGACGAATCGGCGCGCCGGGCCCTGGAGTCAGTGGCGTCGCGCTTGACGACGGCCGACCTCACCGACATGAACCTGCGCGCTTCGGGCGACGAGAAAGCCGGCGCCGACTTGATCGCGCGGGATTGGTTGGCGGCCGGGCCGTCGTAAAGCGACATCGGTGAACTTCCGGTGAGCACCGGGTGATGGCCCGGTGTTGCGCAGGTGAAATCACGTATCACCTGCGCGTTCGGGTGGGGCCCGAGTCGCCAAGTACCGCAACGTATTTCATACTGGCCGGTATGCGAATGACCGTCATCGGAACCGGATATCTGGGTGCGACCCATGCCGCGTGCATGGCCGAGCTGGGCCACGAGGTCCTCGGCGTCGACGTCGACCCCGCCAAAATCGAGGCGCTGTCGGAGGGGCGGGTGCCGTTCTACGAGCCCGGCCTGCCGGAGCTTTTGCGCAAGCACGTCGATTCCGGGGCGATTCGCTTTACGACGGACTATGACGAGGCCGCCGGATTCGCCACGCTGCACTTCGTCGGCGTGGGCACCCCGCAGGTGAAGGGATCGAACGCCGCGGACGTGCGTTACGTGGACGCGGTCATCGACGAGCTGGCGGCGCGCGTGACCGGCGACCACGTGATCCTGGGCAAGTCGACGGTGCCGGTGGGCACCGCGCAGCGCCTGCAGGAGCGGGCCGACGCGATTCTGGCGGAGCGTGCGGCGGATGCGGGCGACGGTACCGGGCCGGTGGCGACCATCGACTTGGCGTGGAACCCGGAGTTCCTGCGCGAGGGCCACGCGGTGAAGGACACCCTCGAGCCCGACCGCATGGTCCTGGGTCTGGGCGAGGGCTCCACCCGCGCCGAGGACGCCGTCCGCGAGTGCTTCGCGCCGATCCTCGACCGCGGCACGCCGATGATCGTCACGGATCTGCCGACGTCGGAGCTGGTGAAGGTCTCCGCCAACGCGTTCCTGGCCACGAAGATCTCCTTCATCAACGCCGTGTCCGAGATCTGCGAGACCACCGGCGCCGACGTCACGGTCCTGGCCGACGCGATCGGCATGGACCCGCGCATCGGCCGCCGCTTCCTCAACGCCGGCCTGGGCTTCGGCGGCGGCTGCCTGCCCAAGGACATCCGCGCGTTCATGGCGCGCGCCGGCGAGCTCGGCGCGGATCAGGCGATGACGTTCCTGCGCGAGGTCGACGCGATCAACATGCGCCGCCGCGAAAAGTGCGTCGGCCTGGTCAAGGACGCGTTCGGCGGCACCGCGCTGGGCCGCCAGGTCGCGGTGCTCGGCGCGGCGTTCAAGCCGAACTCCGACGATGTCCGCGATTCCCCGGCGCTGTCCATCGCCGGTTCGCTGTCGCTGGCCGGCGCGGCCGTGCGCGTCTACGACCCGCAGGCGATGGACAACGCCCGGAAGATCTTCCCCACGCTCGACTACCGCGACTCCGCCGAGGACGCCCTCGACGGCGCGGAAATCGTCGTCGTGGCCACCGAGTGGGACGAGTTCCAGCAGATCGACCCCGTGGCCGCGGGCAAGCTCGTCGCCGACAAGAAGCTCATCGACGGCCGCAACTGCCTGCCCGTCGATCAGTGGCGCGCCGCCGGCTGGGACGTCAACTGCCTGGGCCGCGGCAAGTAGGCGGCGGCTTCGCGCGGTCTGCTGCCGGGCCTGGACGAAGAGGCTGCACCGTCACAGGTGCTTCGTCGCTTCACGACGTGACAGCGCCGACATCTCCGGCCGC
>NZ_DURI01000018.1 GCF_012837295.1 Corynebacterium sp.
ACGCATGGTCAGCTGGGTACCGGGCTCACCGATCGACTGGGCGGCGACGATGCCGACGGCCTCGCCGATGTCGACCAGCTGGCCGGAGGCCATGGACTTGCCGTAGCACTTCGCGCAGACACCGGTCTGGGTCTGGCAGGTCAGCACGGAGCGGACCTTGACCTCGGCGATGCCCAGCTCGACGAGCTTGTCGATGGCCTCGTCGGTCAGGTCGGCGCCTGCCTCGAAGAGGACCTCGCCGGCCTCGGTGGTCACCTCGGTGGCGAAGACACGTCCGGAGACGGAGGTCTCGACCAGCGAGTGCTCGGAGTAGCCGGTGACGTTGCCGTCGGCGTCCTTGACCTCGACGGCCACCGGGACGCGGACGCCCTGGCGGGTGCCGCAGTCGTCCTCGCGGACGATGACGTCCTGCGCGACGTCGACGAGACGACGGGTCAGGTAACCCGAGTCGGCGGTACGCAGAGCGGTATCGGCCAGGCCCTTACGGGAACCGTGGGAGTTGTTGAAGTACTCCAGGACCGACAGGCCCTCACGGAAGGAGGTCTTGATCGGGCGGGTGATGTAGTCACCCTTGGAGTTCACGACCATGCCCTTCATGCCGGCCAGGGTCCAGATCTGACGCATGTTTCCGGCGGCGCCGGACTTCACGATCATCGGGATCGGGTTGTCGTCGGGGTAGAGCTCCTCGACGGCCTTACCGACCTTGTTCGTGGCGTCCTGCCACAGCTCGACGAGACGGTCGTAGCGGTCACGCTCACGCAGCGCGCCCTTGACCCAGAACTTGTGCTCGATCTCGCGTGCCTCGGCCTCGTAGGCCTCGAGGATCTCGTCCTTGTTGGGCAGGACGATGACGTCGGACATGGCGATGGTGACGCCGGAACGGGTCGCCCAGTAGAAACCGGCGTCCTTCATCTTGTCCATCGTCTGGGACACGGTGATCATCGGGTACTTGGCGGCGAGATCGTTGATCACGTCGCCGAGCATGATGAAGCCCTCGCCACCGCCCTTACGGACCATGACGCCCTCGAGGTACGGGTAGTTCCACGGCAGCAGCTCGTTGAACATGACACGACCCAGGGTCGTCTCAGCGGTCCAGGTCTGACCCTGCTCCCAGCCCTCCGGGAAGAGCTCGGCCTCGATCTCGGCCGGCGGACGCAGGTGCGAGATGCGGACACGGATCGGTGCCTGCAGACCCAGGACACCCAGGTCACGGGCCATGATGGCCTCGGCGAAGGACGAGTAGTCGCCCTGTGCCGGACCGTTCTCGTCGGCGGGCTTGAAGCCACCCTGGCCGCCGATCTCGCCCTCGGCCTTGTCCATGGTCAGGAAGTACAGACCCGTGACCATGTCCAGGCGCGGCATGGCCAGCGGCTTACCGGACGCCGGGGACAGGATGTTGTTCGACGCGAGCATGAGCACGCGGGCCTCGGCCTGCGCCTCAGCGGACAGCGGCAGGTGGACCGCCATCTGGTCACCATCGAAGTCGGCGTTGAAGGCCTCACAGGCCAGCGGGTGCAGCTGGATGGCCTTACCCTCGACGAGCTTCGGCTCGAAGGCCTGGATACCCAGACGGTGCAGCGTCGGGGCACGGTTGAGCATCACCGGGTGCTCGGCGATGGCCTCCTCCAGGACGTCCCAGACCTCGGGACGCTGGCGCTCGACCATGCGCTTCGCGGACTTGATGTTCTGCGCGTAGTCGTTCTCCACCAGGCGCTTCATGACGAACGGCTTGAACAGCTCGAGCGCCATGAGCTTCGGCAGGCCACACTCGTGCAGCTTCAGCTGCGGGCCGACGATGATGACCGAACGGCCGGAGTAGTCGACTCGCTTACCCAGCAGGTTCTGACGGAAGCGGCCCTGCTTGCCCTTGAGCAGGTCGGACAGCGACTTCAGCGGGCGGTTGCCCGGTCCGGTGACCGGACGGCCGCGGCGGCCGTTGTCGAACAGCGCGTCGACCGACTCCTGCAGCATGCGCTTCTCGTTGTTCACGATGATCTCGGGCGCGCCGAGGTCGATCATGCGCTTGAGGCGGTTGTTGCGGTTGATGACGCGGCGGTACAGGTCGTTGAGGTCCGAGGTGGCGAAACGGCCACCGTCGAGCTGAACCATCGGGCGCAGCTCCGGCGGGATCACCGGGACGCAATCGAGGACCATGGCGGCCGGGTCGTTGCCCGACTGCAGGAACGCGGCGACGACCTTGAGACGCTTGAGGGCGCGGAGCTTCTTCTGGCCCTTGCCGTCGCGGATGATCTCGCGCAGCGACTCCGCCTCGGCGGCGAGGTCGAAGTTGCGGATCAGCGTCTGGATGGCCTCGGCGCCCATGCCGCCGGTGAAGTAGTCCTCGTAGCGGTCGACGAGCTCGGTGTAGATGCTCTCGTCGATGACCATCTGCTTCGGCTCGAGCTTCAGGAAGGTGTTCCAGATCTCGTCGAGGCGATCCAGCTCGCGCTGGGCGCGCTCGCGGATGTGCTTCATCTCGCGCTCGGCGGCGTTCTGCACCTTCTTGCGGGCGTCTGCCTTCGCGCCGGCGGCCTCGAGCTCGGCGAGGTCCTCTTCCAGGGTCTGCGCGCGCTCGGCGAGCTCCTGGTCGCGGTCGTCCTCGACCATCTTCTTGTCGACCAGCATGTCCGCCTCGAGGGTGGTCTGGTCGTTGTGGCGGGCCTCGTCGTCGACGGAGGTGATGATGTTCGCCGCGAAGTAGATGATCTTCTCGAGATCCTTCGGCGCCAGGTCCAGCAGGTAGCCCAAGCGCGACGGAACGCCCTTGAAGTACCAGATGTGCGTGACCGGCGCGGCCAGCTCGATGTGGCCCATGCGCTCACGGCGGACCTTCGACTTGGTCACCTCGACGCCGCAGCGCTCGCAGATGATGCCCTTGAAGCGGACGCGCTTGTACTTGCCGCAGGCGCACTCCCAGTCGCGGGTCGGGCCGAAGATACGCTCGCAGAACAGGCCGTCCTTCTCCGGCTTGAGCGTGCGGTAGTTGATGGTCTCGGGCTTCTTGACCTCGCCCCGCGACCAGCGGCGGATGTCGTCGGCGGTGGCGAGCCCGATCCGGAGCTCGTCAAAGTTGTTGACGTCGAGCACCTGTTATCCCTTTCCCCCGGGCAATGTTCACGGGGTTTTCGTGCGTGCTGTGAATGTGCGTACTTGAAGTGGGTTGTTTCGTGCGAGCGGGGCGCCCGCGCCGAAACCGCCGGTTAGGCGGTGTCGGCGTCGGAACGCTCGTCGCGCGACAGGTTGATGCCAAGAGAGGCCGTGGCGTGGTCCAGCTCGTCGTCGTCCGTGGAGCTCAGCTCCACCGGGACGCCGTCGGCCGACAGCACCTCGACGTTGAGGCACAGCGACTGGAGCTCCTTGAGGAGCACCTTGAACGACTCCGGGATACCGGGATCCGGGATGTTGTCGCCCTTCACGATCGCCTCGTAGACCTTCACGCGGCCGACGACGTCGTCGGACTTGATGGTCAGCAGCTCCTGCAGGGTGTAGGCGGCGCCATACGCCTGCATGGCCCACACCTCCATCTCGCCGAAGCGCTGGCCGCCGAACTGGGCCTTGCCGCCCAGCGGCTGCTGCGTGATCATCGAGTACGGGCCCGTGGAACGCGCGTGGATCTTCTCGTCCACCAGGTGGTGCAGCTTGAGCATGTACATGTAGCCCACCGACACCGGGAACGGGAACGGCTCACCGGAGCGGCCGTCCATCAGCTGCGCCTTGCCGTCGGCGTTGACCAGGACGTCGCCGTCGCGGTCCGGGCGCGAGGACGCCAGCAGGCCGGCGAGCTCCTCGTTCTCCGCGCCGTCGAACACCGGGGTGGCCACGAGCGAGTCGGCCGGGACGTCGTGAAGCTCCTGCGGGAGGCGCTTCGCCCAGTCCGGGTCGCCCTCGATGGTCCAGCCGGCCTTCGCCAGCCAGCCGAGGTGCACCTCGAGAACCTGGCCGATGTTCATGCGGCGGGGAACGCCGTGCGTGTTCAGCAGGATGTCGACCGGGGTGCCGTCCGGCAGGAAGGGCATGTCCTCCTGCGGCAGGATCTTGCCGATGACGCCCTTGTTGCCGTGGCGGCCGGCCATCTTGTCGCCGTCCTGGATCTTGCGCTTCTGG
>NZ_DURI01000163.1 GCF_012837295.1 Corynebacterium sp.
CCGGCCGCGCCCCTTTCGTTTATCGCGTGTGCCGCGTGCTGGTGCGCGCGGTCGGGTCAGCTGCCCAGCGCGAACTCGCGGTAGTGGGCGAAACGCTGCTCGCGGCCGACGCGCTCCGGATCCGTCTCCAGCGTCCACAGGGCATGGCCGATGGCGCCGAGGACCCGGTCGACCAAGTCCGCGCCGTCCTCCGGCTCGGCGATGATCTCGTCGACGACCCCCGCTGCGAGCAGCGCCTCCGCCGCGACGCCCTGGGCCTCCATCATCTCGGGGGCGTGCTCGGTGTCGCGGTGGATGATCGCCGACGCGCCTTCCGGCGGCAGCGGCGACAGCCACGCATCATGCATGGCCAGGGCGCGGTCCGCGGGCAGCATGGCCAGCGCGCCGCCGCCGCAGCCCTGGCCGAGGATCATGGACACCGTGGGCACGCGGACGTCGAGGAGCGCGGTGAGCGTGCGGGCGATCTCGCCGGCCATCGCGTTTTCCTCGGCCTCCTTGGTCAGCTCCGCGCCGGCGGTGTCGATGACGGTGACCAGGGGGATCTGCAGGCTTTCGGCCAGGCGGATCGCCCGCTGGGCGAAGCGCAGCGCGCCCGGGCCCATCGGATCGGGACCCAGCGGCGGCTGCTGGTGTCGGTCCTGCACGACCAGGATGACGGGGCGCCCGGCGATGCGAGCCAGCACCGCGCGGATGGATCGGTCGTTCTCGCCGTCGCCGGTGCCGGACAGCGGCACGGACCGGTCCTCCAGCGCGGCGAGGATGTGGCCGCCGCCGGGGCGCGACGGCTCGCGCGTGCGCAGGATCGACTCCCACGCCCCGCGCCCGTCGGGAACGGCGTCCGGCGGCGGGGTCGGCTCGGCGGTCTCGACGTCGGGCATGAGCACGTCGACGGTGCGGCGCACCGAACCGCGCAGGCCCTCCGGAGAAATGACGCCGTCGATGATGCCGCGCTCGCAGAGGTTCTCCGCGCTCTGCACACCCTCGGGGATGCCGGTGCCGGTGGTCAGCTCGACCACGCGCGGGCCGAGGAACCCGAGGAGGGCGCCCGGCTCGGCGAAGGTGAAGTGCCCGGAAGAACCCCAGGACGCCATGACTCCGCCGGTGGTGGGGTTGCGCAGGTACACGAGGAAGGGCAGGTGCGCGTCCTTGTGCCGGGCGACGGCGGTGGTGATCGACACCATCATCGCGAACGCCGGGGTGCCCTCCTGCATGCGCGTGCCGCCGGAGGTCGGCGACAGCAGCAGCGGCAGGCCCTCGTCGGTGGCGCGCTCGATGCCCCGGATGATCCGCCGGGCGGTCGCGGCGCCGATGGAGCCGGCGAGGAACGAGAACTCGGAGCAGATCACCGCGACGCGGCGGCCGCCGACTTCGCCTTCGCCGGTGAGGACGGCCTCGTCGACGCCCGACTTCTCCCGCGCCCGCTCGAGGGTGGCGGCGTAGTCGGCGCCGATGTCGCCGTAGTCCGGCGGGGTGTCCCAACTGCGGTAAGTGCCCCGGTCAATGACGGAATCGATGAGTTCGCGTGCGCTCGTGCGTGACATGACCCCAGGTTATGGCAAAACAATGATGTCCGGGACGTGATGCCCGTCCCGGCAGCCGGTCGGCCCACCCGCGGGGCGCCCAGGGCCGGGGGACGGGCCGGGAATCCCGGGAAACCTGGATAATGGGGCAATACCGGATAATCGGGAAAGACTCGGCCACGGTCGCGCGTCGAAGGCGCCCGGCGACTTGGCCGCCGCAGGCGACGGGCGCCGAAACGGAGACTCACCCGGCGATGAAGACCATCCTCGACCTCGACACCGGCATCGACGATGCCCTGGCCCTGGCCTACGCGCTGGGTTCGCCGGAGCTGGAGCTCATCGGCGTCACCGGCACGTACGGCAACGTCCTCATGAAGGACGGCGTGGCCAACAACCTGGCGTTGCTCGACCTGTTCGGGCATGCGGACGTGCCGGTGTTCCACGGTGAGCCGCACGCCTCGACGAAGGAGGGCTTCGAGGTCCTGGAGATTTCGGCGTTCATCCACGGGAAGAACGGCATCGGCGAGGTCGGGCTGCCGGCGTCGGAGCGCACCGCCGACGAGCGCGGTGCGGTCGACTTCCTCGTCGATTCGGTCCGCGAGCACGGCGATGATCTGGTCATCGTGGCCACCGGCCCGATGACGAACCTCGCCGCCGCGATCGACCGGGATCCGGAGTTCGCGGAGCGCGCGCGGATCGTCATCATGGGCGGCGCCCTGACGGTGCCGGGCAACGTGCGCCCGTGGGCGGAGGCGAACATCAACCAGGATCCGGAGGCCGCGGACAAGCTCTTCCGTTCCGGCGCGGACGTCACCATGATCGGCTTGGACGTCACGCTGCAGACGCTGCTGACCTACGAGGAGACGAAGCGGTGGCGCGAGCTGGGCACGGACGCCGGCCGGGCCCTGGCGGACATGACGGACTACTACATCAAGGCCTACGACACGACGGCCCCGCACCTGGGCGGCTGCGGCCTGCACGATCCGCTGGCCGTGGGCGTCGCGGTGGACCCGTCGCTGGTCACGGTCATCGAGCACAACATGAAGGTCGACGTCGACGGCGAGACCCGCGGCCGCACCATCGGCGACGAGGTCCGGCTCAACGATCCGGTGAAGAACGTCAAGGTCGCCGTCGCCGTCGACGTCGAGCGCTTCCTGTCGGAGTTCATGTCCCGCATCGGGTCGGTGGCAGGCCGTGCCTGATCTCGATCCGCTTTTCGACGTCCTGGCGTCCTCCCCGGGGAAGGTCTGCGTGATGGGTTCG
>NZ_DURI01000164.1 GCF_012837295.1 Corynebacterium sp.
GAGAACTCTTCGCGCAGCATCGGCAGGAAACCGATGACGGCGGCGACGGCGACCAGGAACTCGGCCGCGGAGACCGTGCCGATGACCTTGCGGGGCTGATCGGCTTCGGCGCTCATCAGCGTCGACGTGGTCACCGGGCCCCAACCACCGCCGCCGGTGGCATCGAGCAGGCCGCCGACCAGGCCCAACGGGCCGAGCTTGGCCAGGCCCCACTTGCGCACGCCCTTCGTCCGCCCCGTGGAGAAAAATGCGAAGCGGACCAGGACCCACAGGCCCAGGCACAGCAGGATGGTGGAGGTGACGGGCTTGGCCGCGTCGCCGTCGAGGTTGGACAGGAAGGTGGCGCCGACGAACGCGCCGACCGCGCCGGGGACGCCGAGGCGGATGACGCGGCCCCAGTCGACGTTGCCGAAGCGCCAGTGCGAGGCGCCCGACGCGAAGGTCGTGCCGACCTCCACGACGTGGACGACGGCCGAGGCGGTGGCGGCGCCCGTTCCCGAAAGAATGAACAGGGTCGTCGCCGTCACGCCGAAGGCCATGCCCAGCGTGCCGTCGACGAGCTGGGCTCCTAAACCTATCAACGTGAACAGAACGATTTTCTCCATGGGCCGAACACTAGACAGGCCGGTCTGTTCAAGGCGCGGTAAAAATCATCGTGAATCGAACACCGCCGCCGCGGCCGCCGTCCCTCATCATCGGATCCCATGACTACCCGAAAGCTTCGAGTCGCCATCGTCGGATCCGGCCCCGCGGGCATCTACGCCGCGGATGCCCTGATGAAGTCCGGCCGCGACGTGTCCATCGACATTCTCGAGCGCCTGCCCGCGCCGTTCGGCCTCATCCGCTACGGCGTCGCTCCCGATCACCCGCGCATCAAGGGCATCATCAAGTCCCTGCACCGCGTGCTGGACAAGCCCGAGGTCCGCCTTTTGGGCAACGTCGACGTCGGGCGCGACGTGTCCGTCGCGGAACTGCGCAGGCTTTACGACGCCGTCGTGTTCGCGACCGGCGCAACCGGCGATCGCGACCTGGACATCCCCGGCGCGGACCTGGAGGGCCACCATGGCGCCGGCGAGTTCGTCGGCTTCTACGACTCGCACCCGGAGTTCGCCCGCGAGTGGGACCTGTCGGCCGAGTCCGTCGCCGTCGTCGGCGTGGGCAACGTCGGCCTGGACGTCGCCCGCATCCTGGCGAAGACCGCCGATGAGCTGCACGTCACCGAGATCGCCGACAACGTCTACGAGGGCCTGGGCGCCAACGCCGCCCGCGAGGTCCACGTCTTCGGCCGCCGCGGCCCCGCCCAGGCGAAGTTCACGCCGCTGGAGCTGAAGGAGCTCGACCACTCCCCCACCATCGAGGTCGTCATCGACCCCGAGGACATCGACTACGACGCCGCCTCCGAGTCCGCCCGGCGCGAGTCGAAGATCGTGGACCAGGTGTGCTCGATCATCGAGAATTACGCCATCCGCGACCCGAAGGGGGCGCCCCACAAGCTCCACATCCACTTCTTCGAGTCCCCCGTGGAGCTGCTCGGCGAGAACGGCCGCGTCACCGCCATCCGCACCGAGCGCACCAAGCTCGACGGCAACGGCGGCGTTGTCGGCACCGGCAAGTTCACCGACTGGCCCGTCGGCGCCGTGTACCGCGCCGTCGGCTACCGCTCGGACGCCGTGCCGGAGGTGCCGTTCGACGAGGCCAAGGCCGTCATCCCCAACGAGGGCGGCCGCGTCGACGGCCACGTCGGCCTCTACGCCACCGGGTGGGTGCGCCGCGGCCCCGTCGGCCTGATCGGCAACACCAAGGGCGACGCCAACGAGGCGATCGGAAACCTGCTGGCCGATTGGGACGAAGGCATCCTGCAGCTTGCGGCCGAGCCGTCGGAAAGCGCGGTCACCGATTTCTTCGGCGTCCGCGGCATCGAATACACCACCTGGGACGGGTGGCACCGGCTTGACGCGGCCGAGCGCGCGGCGGGCGAAGCCGAGGGGCGCGAGCGCAAGAAGTTCGTGGAGTGGGACGACATGGTCACCCACTCGCGCGATCACGCCGGCGTGCCCGCCGGATCGTTCAGCAAGTAGGGCACCAACCCCGCCAGCAGCGGGGCAGGCGAATTCCGCGGCGTCATTTCGCTCGTACCGCAGCCCGCCCGCGGGGACGTTCGTCCCCGCAGAGCGCTCGGCTGAACCCCTCGGGGTCACCCCCTCCAGCACCCTTCACCGACTCGGCCGCGGACACGATTAGAGTTGACGCATGGCATACCACGCGGATTCGTCGGACCTGCAGCAGAAGGAGATTCTCACCTGGGAGGGGTTCGGCGTCGCCCAGCGCGAGTTGGCGCAGACCATCGCGGATGACGGGTACGAACCGGAGATCATCATCGCCGTCGCGCGCGGCGGCCTCGTCGCCGCCGGCGCCCTGAGCTACGCGCTGGGGGTGAAGTTGTCGGACGCCATCAACGTCGAGTTCTACACCGACGTCCACACGACTTTGCCAGACCCGATCCTCCTCGAGCCGATGCTCGACGTCGCGTCGATTTCCGGCCGCAAACTGCTGGTCGTCGATGACGTCGCCGATTCCGGCCGCACCATGAAGCTGGTTCTGGAGATCCTCCGCGAGCAGGGCGCCGAGGTCCGGTCCGCGGTGCTGTACGAGAAGTCCGTGTCCGTGGTCAAGCCCGACTACACCTGGCGCCACACCGACGAGTGGATCGTCTTCCCCTGGTCCGACCAGCCGCCGGTGACGCCGAACCGCTGATTCCTGCTTGACGACGGGCCGATGTTTTCCGCGGCCCGTCGTTTTCGTGGGGGGCGGTGCAGCAAATTCGAACAGGTGAGCGATTTTGGAGCGGGTTTGGGCCGATTCCGCCGAAGAGAAATCCGGGCGGTGTCCTACTGTGCGAACTGACGGACGAAGTGGAGATCGCGTGTGGGGCGCGATCGGCGGCCGTCGGATACCGGGGGAAGTGCGATGCGAAATCACGCATCCGATCCGAGCCCAGACCAGTCCACCACGACCGAGCCACAGCCGACCGAGCAAGACCCGACGAATCCGGAGCCAAGACCTCAGAGGCCGAGCCGTTTCGACGCGGCGTGCTCGACCGATGCGCCGCGGTGGGTCCATGAGTTCGCGACGGCGCTGTCCATCATCGCCATCCGGCGCAATCGCGACGATCTGCGCATCGCGGAAGAGAGCGCACCTCCCGACGGGGCCGCGGACGTCACCGACCATCTCGCACACGTCGCGCTGCAGTTGGGCGTGACGCCGGGAGTGGCCGAATCCTACGTCGACGTCGGCCTCATGCTGCGGCGGCTGCCACGGCTGGCGACGGTGCTGCGGCACCGCGGCCACCTGCCGTTTTCACACCTGCGCGTGCTCGCCGGCTGCACGCTGACCGCGCCCGACGACATCCTCGCCGAGCTCGAGGATCGGCTGCTGCCGCTGATCCTGCCGAAGCGCGACGGGCAAGCGCTGAAGGGATGGCGGGCGCTGCACAACCGGGTCCAGGAAGTCATCGAAAGAATGGAGCCGCTGGCCCGGCCGCGAAACGTCGATCCGGAACATTCGGACATCCCGGATCCGGCGGAAGACCCCGACGCACCGCCGAAGGAGTTCGTCGACCTCGTGGAAGGCCGCGAGCTTTCGCAACTTACCGCGCAGCTGGACCGGGCCCGCGCCTTCGAACTGATGACGGTTCTCGACGCCATCTGCGCGAAGGAGAACTGCTCGCAGGTGGAGGCCATCACCCACCTGGTGAGGGGGACGAGCGAGGTGGCGGTGACGTTGAACGTCTACAAGAGCTGGGACACCGGCGAGACGTGGGTGCCCGGCGCCGGAGGATGGGTGAAGGGCGCATTCGCGGACGACTGGATGGCCATGGCCGACGGAGCGCGGCTGTGCGGCGATTCCACCACCGGCGGGTACGTGCCGTCGGAGGCGCAGAAGGCGTTCATCATCGGCCGCGACGGCACGTGCCGCTTCCCCGGTTGCGAACGTCCCGCGCACCGGACGGAGGGCGACCACGTGGAGAACTACGACCACGACGATCCGGCGGCGGGTGGATTGACCGACACAGAAAACCTCCACTGCCTATGCAAGAAGCACCACGATCTGAAGACGCGGAAGATGTGGGACGTCCTGCGGATGCCCGACGGCACCGAATACTGGACGTCGCGGTCCACCGGGTTCGTCGCGGTCAGCGTGCCGACCGGCCCGCTGGCCGGGAAGCACCGCACGAACTTCACCGCCCGACAGCTCCGAAAGCGTCGCGCTCTGGCCGAGCACAACGAGAAACGGCTGCGGATCCTCGCGGAGGAACGCCGCATCGTCGCCGAGGCCCGCGAAGCCCAGCGCCTCCGGGACGAAGAAGAAAAGAAGCGCTGGGACGAGGTATGGGCGGCGTAGAACTAATCCACCGACACGCTCAGAGCGGCTGCGGCCTTGGCGGCGTTGTCGCGGGCGGAGTCGACGTCCTCGGCGGTGGACACGGCGACGCCCATGCGGCGGCGGTCGTGCGCCTCGGGCTTGCCGAAGATGCGCACGTCGGTTTCGGGGACGGCCAAAGCGTCGGCAAGCCCGGAATAGGTCGGCGCGGGACCGTCGCACTTGCCGTACACGACGGCCGAGGCGCCCGGCGACGTCAGCGTCACGTCGATGGGCAGGCCGAGGATCGCGCGCGCGTGGAGCTCGAACTCGGAGCAGCGCTGCGTGCCCATGGTGACCAGGCCGGTGTCGTGCGGGCGGGGGCTGACCTCGGAGAACCACACGTCATCGCCGCGGACGAACAACTCGACGCCGAAAATGCCGCGACCGCCGAGCGCACCCGTGATGCGTGCCGCCACGGACCGGGCGTTGTCCAGCGCCACCTGCGACATCGGCATCGGCTGCCACGACTCGACGTAATCGCCGTCGACCTGGCGGTGACCGATGGGCTCGCAGAACCACGTCGCCGTCTCGCCGGTGGCGGGGTCGATGGAACGGACGGTGAGCAGGGTGATCTCGTAATCGAAGTCGACGAACCCCTCCACGATCACTCGCCCCGACGACACCCGGCCGCCGCTCATCGCGTACTCCCACGCGGCGTCGACGTCCTCGGCGGAGCGGACGGTGGACTGGCCCTTGCCCGACGAGCTCATCACCGGCTTGACCACGCACGGCAGCCCGATTTCCTCGACCGCCGCGACGAACTCCTCGCGGGTGGAGGCGAAACGGTAGCGCGACGTCGGCAGGCCCACCTCCTCGGCGGCCAGGCGGCGGATGCCCTCGCGGTTCATGGTCAGCTGCGCGGCGCGGGCGGTGGGGATGACGGTGACGTCGCCCTCCGCCTCCAGCTCCACCAACGCGTCGGTGGCCAGCGCCTCGATCTCGGGGACGATGAAGTGCGGGCGGACCTTCGCCACCAGGTCCTTCACGGCGCCGGCGTCGGTCATGTCCAGCTCATGCCAGAAATGCGCCACCTGATGAGCCGGCGCGTGGGCGTACCGGTCGGCGGCGTGCACCTCGACGCCGAGGCGCTGGAACGCGATGGCGACCTCCTTGCCCAGCTCGCCGGAGCCGAGCAGCAGCACGCGCGTCGCGCC
>NZ_DURI01000165.1 GCF_012837295.1 Corynebacterium sp.
CGCCGGGGACGCGTTTTGGCTGATCGGGGACGGGCATGCTACCTTCGTTCACACGACCGCCAAGCGACGGCGCTTCACCGCGCCATCGCCTTGGTAGCGAAGAGGAGAGAATCCCACCCTGGGTGCGCCGAAGAATCATGGTTGCGCCGGGGTCGACCCGATGGGGCGAAGAAGGCCTTTGCCGGCCCGCGCGCCCACCATCATCGGAAGGCGTCGTGGCCCGGAAACGGGTCGCCTCGCGTGGCTTCCCTCGTACATTTGCTTCCGGCGGTTCGGCAACGAAATGTACAGGTTCTACCTAGGAGGCCACATCAGCGCTGAAGCTCGCATCAACGAGCGAATCCGAGTTCCCGAAGTCCGACTCGTCGGACCCGGTGGTGAGCAGGTCGGCATCGTTCGCACGGATGACGCCCGCAAGCTCGCGTACGAAGCCGATCTCGATCTCGTCGAGGTCGCCCCGAACGCGAAGCCGCCGGTCTGCAAGATCATGGACTACGGAAAGTTCAAGTACGAGCAGGCCCAGAAGGCCAGGGAAGCTCGCAAGAACCAGCAGCAGACTGTGGTCAAGGAACAGAAGTTCCGGCCGAAGATCGACGATCACGACTACGAGACGAAGAAGGCCAACGTGGTCCGCTTCCTCGACAAGGGATCGAAGGTCAAGGTCACCATCATGTTCCGCGGTCGCGAGCAGTCGCGCCCGGAGCTCGGTTTCCGACTGTTGGAGCGCCTCGCCGAGGATGTCAAGGAACACGGCATCGTCGAGACCCGCGCCAAGCAGGACGGCCGCAACATGACGATGGTCCTGGGGCCGGTCCGCAAGGGCAACAAGAAGTAGCCGGCCAACGGCCGGAACGACGGAACCGGGGATGCGGCAGGCATCACCGGGTGGCCCGCCACGCCCCGATGGCGGGCGCCACCGGAGTTCCGGACAACAAGATTTCGAAAAGGACGCGAAACACCATGAAGCAGAAGACCCACAAGGGCACCGCCAAGCGCATCAAGGTCACCGGCGCCGGCAAGCTCCGCCGCGAGCAGGCCAACCGCCGCCACCTCCTCGAGGGCAAGCCCTCGACCCGCACCCGCCGCCTGAAGGGCACCACCGAGGTCGCCAAGGCCGACGAGAAGCGCATCAAGCGCCTCCTGGGCAAGGCGTAAGAGCCTCCCACTGCCCGTGATCCCCGGCGACGACCGCCGGGGTCCCGGATAACGAACACAACATCCGTCAGATAAGTAAGGAAGTACCAACGTGGCACGTGTGAAGCGGTCCGTCAACGCCAAGAAGAAGCGTCGCGAAGTTCTCGATTCCGCCAAGGGCTACCGCGGCCAGCGCTCCCGCCTGTACCGCAAGGCGAAGGAGCAGATGCTCCACTCGAAGACCTACGAGTTCCGCGATCGCCGTCACCGCAAGGGCCAGTTCCGCAAGCTCTGGATCCAGCGCATCAACGCCGCGGCCCGCGCCAACGGCATGACCTACAACCGCTTCATCCAGGGCCTGGCCCTGGCCGGCGTCGAGGTCGACCGCAAGAACCTGGCCGAGCTCGCCGTCAACGACGCCGCGACCTTCGCCGCCCTGGTCGAGACCGCCAAGGCCGCGCTGCCGGAGGACGTCAACGCCCCGGCCGCCGAGTAGGCATTCGCCCTCGCGTAACCTCGTCGTCATGGCTGACGACTTCCGACGACCCGTGGAGACCTTCACCGCAAGGACTCCGCGGGTCGTTTCGGCTTCCAAGCTCCACCGCGCCGCCGCCCGCCGCAAGGCCGGGCGCTTCCTGGTGGAGGGATTCAATTCCGTCGATGCCGCGGCCCGGGCGGGCGCGCTCGTCGAGGCATTCGCCACCGAAGCCGCCGTCGACCGGCACCGCGACCTCGTCGAGGCCATCGCCTCCTCCGGGCGAACGCTGTCGCTCATCGACGATTCCGCGGCCGCCTCGCTCGCGGAGACCGTCACCACCGCGGGCCTTTTCGCCGTGTGCGACTCGGCGGCCGTGCTGTCGCCGTTGGACCGCGCCATCGCCGCGGGCGTCGAGTCCGGCGTGCTCGTGGTGCCCGTGGAATGCAACGACCCCGGAAACGCCGGCACGATCATCCGCATGACCGACGCCCTGGGCGCCGGGGGAGTCGTCCTCGCCGGCGATTCCGTCGACCCCCTCGGCGGCAAGGTCGTGCGTTCGTCCGCCGGTTCCGTATTCAACGTTCCGGTGGCCCGGGAGCGCGACCTCGATGCGGTCCTGGGGGCACTGGCGGACGCGGGCTTCACGACGCTGGCCACCACCATGGAGGCCGACGTGATCCTGGGCCGCGACGAGCTCCCGGCCGGTCCGGTGGCGTGGTTGTTCGGCAACGAAGCTCACGGATTGCCGCCCGAGATCCTCGCCGGCGCGGGCCGGCGGGTGTCCATCCCCATCCGCGGGGGCGCCGAATCCCTCAACCTGGCCACCGCCGCGGCCATGTGCCTGTGGGAGACCGCCCGCGGCAAGTGAACGACGGAGGATTTCCGCGCGGACCGTCGTCAAGCGCCGAAGGCACCGGGCGGTGACGGTGCGGGGGCGGGGGAACCGCTATGATTGCCCGTTGTCAAGAACGGGGCCGGGCCGCCTCCCGCGCGCTCCCGCCCCGTCGTCCCCGCCGACGTAGAAATGGGCTTCCGACGTGAGCGACACCCCCACCTCCATCGACCTGACCGAGGACGCGCTGAACGCCGCCGCCGACGCGGCCGCCACCGCCTTCGCGCAGGCCTCCGATCTGGCGCAGCTGGCCGACGCGCGGCGCGCGCATCTCGGCGACGATGCCCCGATCCCGCAGGCCCGCCGGGCCCTCGGTTCGATCCCGAAGGCGGAGCGCAAGGACGCCGGCCGCCTGGTCAACGTCGTGCGCGGCAAGGTGGAGAAGGAATTCGCGCAGCGCCAGGCGGTGCTCGAGGAAGAAGACGCCGCCCGGCGCCTCGTCGAGGAGCGCATCGACGTCACCGTCGACACCACCCGCGGCCAGCGCGGCGGCATGCACCCGATCACCATCCTGTCGGAGCAGATCGGCGACATCTTCCTGGGCATGGGCTGGGAGATCGCCGAGGGCCCCGAGGTCGAGGCCGAGTACTTCAACTTCGACGCCCTGAACTTCCTGCCGGACCACCCGGCGCGCACGCTGCAGGACACCTTCCACATCGCCCCGGCGGGCTCGCTGCAGGTGCTGCGCACGCACACGTCGCCGGTGCAGGTGCGCACCATGCAGGAGCGGGACCTGCCCATCTACGTCATCTGCCCGGGCCGCACGTTCCGCACCGACGAGCTCGACGCCACCCATACCCCGGTGTTCCACCAGGTGGAGGGGCTGGCCATCGACAAGGGGCTGACCATGGGCCACCTGCGCGGCACCCTGGACCACATGGCCAAGGAGCTGTTCGGCCCGGAGACCCGCACCCGCATGCGCCCGAACTACTTCCCGTTCACCGAGCCCTCGGCCGAGGTCGACGTGTGGTTCCCCAACAAGAAGGGCGGCGCCGGCTGGATCGAGTGGGGCGGCTGCGGCATGGTCAACCCCAACGTCCTGCGCGCCTCGGGCATCGACCCGGAGGAGTACTCGGGATTCGCGTTCGGCATGGGCCTGGAGCGCACCCTGCAGTTCCGCAATGGCCTGTCCGACATGCGCGACATGGTCGAGGGCGACGTGCGCTTCACCCAGCCGTTCGGCATCCGCGGTTAATCGGCAACCCATCACCCCAAGGAGAATCACTTCCATGTTCATCCCGCAGTCCTGGGTCACCGACGTCGTCGCCGCCGCCAATCCCGGTTGGTCCGTCACGCCCGACGAGCTCGACGCCGGTTTCGTCCGCGTCGGCTTCGAGACGGAGGGCCACGAGCCCCTGCCGCCGGTCACCGGCCCGCTGGTCTTCGGCCGGGTCGACGACATCGAGGAGCTCACCGAGTTCAAGAAGCCGATCCGCTTCTGCAAGGTCGACGTCGGCGACGCCAACGGCACGGGCGAGCAGCAGGGCATCATCTGCGGTGCCCGCAACTTCGCCGAGGGCGACGTCGTCGTCGTGGCGCTGCCTGGTGCGGTGCTGCCGGGCGATTTCGCCATCGGCGCGCGCGAGACCTACGGCCGGATTTCGGCGGGCATGCTGTGCTCGGAAGCCGAGTTGGGCCTGACCGCGCAGTCCGCCGGCATCATCGCGCTGCCGACGTCCGTGCTTGACGACGCCGACGTGGCCATCGGAGCCGACGCACGCGCGTTCCTCGGCCTGGACGACGAGCTGTTCGAGGTCAACGTCACCCCGGACCGCGGGTACGCCCTGTCCGTGCGTGGTCTCGGCCGCGAGATCTGCTCGGCGTTCGGCGTCGAGTTCGCCGATCCCGCCGACGTCGAGCCGATCGCGGTCGAGGGTTCGGCCCTGGAGCTGGACCTGCGCCCGGAGACCGACGCCCTGCGCTTCGGCCTGCGGCGCGTCACCGGCGTCGACCCGAACGCGGAGACCCCCTGGTGGATGCGCCGCCGCCTGCTGCTCGCGGGTCAGCGCAGCGTCAACCTGCCCACGGACATCACCAACTACGTCATGCTGCTGCTCGGCCAGCCGATGCACGCCTTCGACGGCGGCGCGATCTCCGGCGGCCTGACGGTGCGCAACGCGGAGGCGGGGGAGACCCTGACCACGCTGGACCACGTCGAGCGCAAGCTCGATCCCGAAGACGTCGTCATCTGCGACGACTCCGGCATCCAGTCCCTGGCCGGCGTGATGGGCGGCCTGACCTCGGAGATCTCCGAGGGCACCACGGACGTCCTGTTCGAGGCCGCCATCTGGTCGCCGCTGCGGGTGTTCCGCACGGGCCGCCGCCACAAGCTGTCGTCCGAGTCGTCGCGCCGCTACGAGCGCAGCGTCGATCCGGCTTTGGTCGAGCCCTCGCTCGACCTGGCCTGCCGACTGCTCGCCGAGCTCGGCGGCGGCACGGTGGAGCGGGGCCGCACGCTCGTCGGCGATGTGCCGGCGCCGTCGGTCATCGAGTTCCCCGTGGATCGCCCGTCGCGCGTCGCCGGCGTCGACTACTCCCGCGAGACCGTCATCGGTCGCCTCGAGGAGGTCGGCTGCTCCGTGGAGGTGTCGCCCTGCGGCGCGAAGCTGCTGGTCACCCCGCCGACGTGGCGCCCGGACCTGACCATGTCCGCCGACCTGGTCGAGGAGGTCCTGCGCCTGGAGGGCCTCGAGGACATCCCCGTGGTGCTCCCGGTCGCCCCGGCCGGCCGCGGTCTGACCCCGCGCCAGCAGCTGCGCCGCAGCGTCGGCCACGCCCTGGCGCACAACGGGTACCTGGAGATCCTCCCGACCCCGTTCACCGCGAACGACGTCTTCGACGTGTGGGGCCTGGACGCCGATGACCCGCGCCGCAACACCGTGAAGGTCATCAACCCGCTGGAAAGCGATCGCGCCCAGCTGGGCACCACTCTGCTGCCGGCGATGCTCGACTCCCTGCGCCGCAACGTCTCCCGCGGCCAGGTGGACATCGCGCTGTACGGCGTCGAGCAGGTCAGCCTGGTCCGCGGCGACGGCCGCTCCACCATGCCGTCGACCGTCGGCCTTCCGGACGCCGAGGATCTCCGTGCGCTGCGCGACTCCCTGCCGGAGCAGCCGCTGCACGTCGCCGTGGTCGCGTGCGGCCAGGCCGAGCTGGCCTCCCCGTGGGGCCCGGGCCGCGCGTACTCGGCCGCCGACGCGATCGA
>NZ_DURI01000166.1 GCF_012837295.1 Corynebacterium sp.
ACCAGGTGCCGTCCGGGCGCTCGGCGCGGAAGAAGGCGGTCACCTCGGGGGCTTCGCGCCAGGTCAGGGCGAACATGGAGAATTCGCGGTCGTGGCGCAGCTCCTTGACCAGGCCGCGGTTGGGGTGGAGGGCCTCGATCAGTCCGCGGGTGGCCATGGCGGCGTCGTCGACGACGACCGCGGCGGCGTCGGAAAGCGCCTGGCTGGCCAGGTGCACGTCGACGGGGCCCGGGGCGGGGGTCTCCAGGAGGCGCAGGCCGGAGCCCACGACGCCGGAGTTCGCGATGGCCGCGGTGGACGCGGCGGCGGTGGTCACCGCCAGTCCCGCCAGGAAGGGGCGACGGCCGATCGCGGTGGAATTGATGCGACTACGAGTCGGCAAGAGAGCACTCCAAACTGAGAAAAATGAGACGAAACGGCATTGGTGAGGCGAATGTTACTCGTGTGACTGATGATTGTCAGCCCGCCACGTCACGTCCGCGCGAATGGTTCCGCCAATCGACGGAACCCGGCCGTGAAAGGTGCGGTGAAACGCCGTTTCTCGCATTCGGCATGCCCGGGGGTGACCGGTGGTGGGTGTCGCGGCGGGTCGTCGTCAAGCGAAAACCCCCGATCCACGGGGGATCGGGGGCGTGCCGGACGAGCCGGAATCAGGCGGGCTGGCCGCAATTCGTGCAGAAGCGGGCGTCCGGGGCCAGCGGATTGCCGCACCCGGAGCAGAACCCCGGAGCGGGCGCGGCGCCCTGGCCGGGCTGGCCCTGCGGCGGATAACCCGGGGGAGGGGACTGCTGGTAACCCTGCTGCGCGTAACCCTGCTGGTAACCCTGCTGCTGCGGCCGACCACCGTAACCCGGGGCCCCGTAACCGCCGGCGCCCTGGCCCGGCATGTGGCCGGGCATGTGGCCGGGCATCTGGCCCTGGGGCGCACCGCCGAAGCCGGCCATCCCGCGGATGCGATCGCACATGTCGGTGATCTGGTTGGCGCGCACCATCGCCGCCTGGATCTCCCGGCCGTCCATCGACGTATCCGACCAGGTCACCTCCGGGATCATCGGGTCATTGAGCTCGACGGTGAAGCGGAAACCCGTGACCTCCCGCGGCATGCCGCCCGGATCGTGCCCGAAGGAACCTCCCCGCAGATGCCGGCCGAAGGGCATGGTGTTCGCGTACTGCATCAGATTCCCCGCATGCACACCACCCGACCGCACGCCACCCGCCCGGATCCCGCCCATCCGCGCCTGCTGCAGATGATCGGGGACGCCGTCGCCGGCGCGGTCATCGGACGACGAGTCGAAGACGGGCTCGATGGCCAGCCCCCGGAACGCCGCCACGTCGAAGACCTCCGGGTTGTCCGCCTTCCAATCCCGGCCGGTGGCGAAGAAGAACTGCCCCTGCCGTTCATCGACCCGCAGGATCCCGCCGCCGCGGCCGACGCCGCCCGCCGACCCGGTTTCCGTGAAGGCGGCGAACCGCCCGCGATTGCGTTCCCGGTGCTCCAAGTGGCGGCGAAGGTCGTCGAGGGTCGACTTCTTCCACGTCGACTTCGGCACCAGCGCCGAGGTCTTGTCGCGGCAGTCGGCGCACAACGTGGTGTCGGACAACGTCAGCTTGCGCATCATGCCGACCTTTCCGCCGCACAACCCGCACGTTTTCTTGTCGAAGAATCCCATGATCGGTCCTTTCTAGAACTTGGAGGAACTGCTGGTGTAGCCGCCGCCGGACCTCGACGACGAACCGGAAGAAGAAGAGGAGTCCGATGAAATCGTCCGGGTGCTGGTGGTGGAATACAGGAAGATGTCGTCGCTGACCCTCATCGACGGCGGGCCGCCGAGATAGTCGTCGGCGTCGGCCCGCCGGCGCGCGGTGCGGTTCTTCCGGACCAGCCACCACATCAGGCCGCCGCCGGCCGCCCCACCGCCCGCCGCCCCGGCGACGCCGGTGCCGCCCCACTTCAGGATCTTCGACGTCAGCGACTCCGGGTGGCGCGGGTTCTCCTCCGAATAGGGCGTGCCCGCCTGCCACGCGGCGAGATACAGATCGGACTCATCCAGGAAGAGCGACGCGGCGTCGAACCATCGGTCGTCGCCAAGCGGAACCACCAGGTCCTCCCGAATCTGGTCCGTGCCCCACACGCCCGCGACCTGCTCACCCGGGCCGACCGACATCACCGTGACGTCGCGCGACTGCGTGGCCACCGCGAACACCAAAGCGCCCCGCCCGGTGCCGGAACCGCGGCCGATGGCCTCCAGGTACTCGACCAGCCAGTCGTGCTGGTCGTACGACGTGGATTGCACCCGGTAGAAGATGATCAGCGGCGACATCCCGTACTTGGACTCGATGGCGCGGGCGCGCTCCTCGAGCTCGGCGACCTCGCCCCCGGTGAACGTGGCGGAATGATCGTTGACCAGGGCGGCGGGATCGGACTCGGCGGCGATGGCCGAAGGGTCGTCGACCGAATCGATCATCTCGCGCGTGGTTTCTTGGGCGGTCTCCTGCGCGGCAACGTCCCGGGCGGCTGCCGTGGGCGCGGCGGTCGAGGACAGGGCCAGCGGCAACGCGATGGCCAGCGCGACCGCGGCGACGAGGGCCAGGGCCCGAAGCGCGAACCGGGCTGGCGGGTGAGCGTGGGCGGTGGGCGCGGTCATGACAGGAACACCAGCCAGAGAATGAGGAAGATGATCAGGAACAGGGGGACGGCCACGCCCGCGAAGGCGGACCACTTCTTCGCGCGCGAAACGGGGAACTCGCCGACCAACCGGCCCGTTTGGCCGTTCATCGCGTAGGTCCAGGTGCGGCCGGCGTAGTCGACGTTGAGCATCCACACCGGCAGGTACATCAGTTCCGTGCCGCCGCGCAGCAGCCGGATGTCCGAGCCGCTGACGTCCACGGACGAGTACCCGACGACGGTGTCGCGCATCGCGCCGATGACGGAGGCCTCGATGCGCTGCCACGCGCGCGGGTGGGCGTCCTCGGCGGAGACGGTGCAGGTGTTCGCGCGGAATCCGGCGAGGTAGGCGGTGCCGAATGGCTTCGCGCCGTCGAGGTCGAACGGTTCGATGGATTCGGTGCGGTCGTCGTCGATGATCTGCGTCGCGGCGACGGGGATGGCGTTGAAGCCCATGTAGCCGGCGCGGCGGACGGCGTAGTGGCTGGTCGTCGTGGTTTCCTCGTCGCCGCTGGTCGTGGTCAACGTCGAGACCGCGTCGAACTGCACGTCGGCGTGGACGTCGCACCCGTAGAGCCAGTAGGGGACGTAAATGCCGGCGAGTTCGGCGGTGGTCGCCTCGTCGGTGAACACGTTCGGGATCAGCGGCAGTTCCTTCGCCCGCGCCCGGAATTGCTCGATGACCTCGTCCTTCGTCGTCGAGAACGGGATGAGCCTGGTGGGCACGATGGTGTCGCGCAGCTGCGATTCGGCGACGAAGTTGTTGTCGCAGTACGGGCATTTCGTGGACACGGTGTCGGGTGCGCCGATGATCCCGCCGCCGCACGACGGGCATTCCAGGTGCAGCAGCCCCTGCTCGCGGGCTTCGTCGGCGGTGAGTTCCTCCGGCACCTGCACGTCCCAGGTGAAACCGGTTTGCGGTTGCTGCCGCGGCGGTGGTGGTGCGGGGCTTCCCTGCTTGACGACGTCCCCGTCTTCCGCGCGCACCGGCGCAGGACCCGGGGGCATGCCGGGAAGTCCCGGAATGGTCTGCATCGACCTGTCGAAGAAGGCGTTGGCGGACGGGGGAAGCAGATCGGCGAAACCCTGCCGCGGCGGTAACCCCTGCTGCGGCCCGGGCCCGGGCGGCGGAGGGGGTGGCGGCGGTGGTGCGGCGTTGAATTGTTCGACGGCGGCGACGGTGAACTCGGATGCGCAGTGCCCGCACGTCATGGTCCCCGATCGGGGATCGAAGGAAATCGGCCCGCCGCACGCGGGGCACTTGTACTGCACACCGGCCATGTCCGCTCCTCGCCAACGGGTGCGGGGCACTCCGGGATTCGGTTCCGGGACGCGCCGCACCTCCTGCTGACCAGCCTATTTCCGGAAAACCTGGCCAAGGTCACCCATCCGGCTATTAAAGGAGGGCGCATACTACCCGGATGGGTGGACCCGCCGGCGCGCGCCGGGCGGAGCATGGGAAGTGAACGATCATCCCCGTGCGCGGGTTGCCGTCCGAGGGGCCCGCGCCGCCGCCGAGAGGACCCGTCATGGGACTTGTCCAGGCTTTCGCGGGTGCCGCGGGCGGCACCCTGGCAGACCAATGGCTCGACGTCATCGAGCCGGTGGGCATGGGTGAGGGGGTCATGTTCGCCAAGGGGCAACCCGTGCAGCGCCAGGGCCGGCGCAGGGGGGCGAACCGCAAGGCGACGCCGGACATCATCTCCGACGGCTCGGCGATCCACGTGTACGACCGGCAGGCGATGCTGCTGGTCGACTCCGGCGCGATCGCGGGCCTGTCGATGGAACCGGGCATTTACACGGTGTCCAATTCGACGCAACCGAGCATCTTCGTGCACGGCGACGTCGAGGGGCCGTTGCGCGAGAGCTTCAATCGCTTCCGGTACGGCGGGCAGCCGTCGCAGCGCCAGCAGGTGTTCTACGTCAACCTGCAGGAGATCAAGAACATCCGTTTCGGCACCGCCAACCCCCTCAACTACTTCGACGAGTTCTACGGCGCCGAGCTGTTCCTCCGCTGCCACGGCGCGTACTCGCTGCGCGTGGTCGACCCGATCCTCTTCTACCAGGAGGTCGTCTCCCGTGGCGCGGACCGAGTCCACGTCGATGACGTCAAGGGCCAGTACATGTCGGAGTTCCTCGAAGCGCTCCAGGCGTCCATCAACCAGATGTCGGTCGACGGCATCCGCATCTCCCAGGTCGCCTCGAAGTCCCGCGAGCTGTCCAAGTACATGGCGGACACGCTCGACGACGATTGGCGCCGCGCCCGCGGCCTGGAGATCGTCAGCGTCGGCCTCGCGTCGATTTCCTACGACGAGGAATCCCGCAAGCTCATCGACATGCGCAACCGGGGCGCGATGCTCTCCGATCCGACCATCCGCGAGGGATTCGTGCAGGGGTCCGTGGCCTCCGGCCTGGAGTCGGCGGGATCCAATCCGGCGGGCGCGGGCGCGGCGTTCATGGGCATGGGCTTCGGCATGAACGCCGGCGGCGGGTTCATGGGCGGGGCGTCGGAGACGAATCGCCGCCAGATGGAATGGCAGCAGCAACAGCAACAGCAGCAGCGCCAGCAGCAACAGGGCTGGGGAACGCCGCCGGGCGCCCCCGGCGGGCAGGCACCGCCGGCGTCGACCGGGTCCTGGACCTGCGCAAAGTGCGGCGCGGACGGGAAGGGGAAGTTCTGCTCCAATTGCGGCAATCCCGCGCCCGCCCCGGACCCGAGGCCCAACGGCAACGGCGGGTTCTGCGGCGAATGCGGCAATCCGCTGCCCTCCCCGGCACCGAAGTTCTGTCCCAATTGCGGTCACGCCCAAGGCTGAGTCGCCGGCCGTGACCATCCAGAAAGGAACAAGGCGATGACAACCGCCGGAAACCCCCCGTCCACGTGGAACGAGGACCGCAACGATGATCCCGGGGGCCGGATGTACCCCCGGCCGCCGCAGCAGCCGCAGCAGCCGCCCCAGCAACAGTGGCAAGAGCAGCAGCCGCAGCAGCCTCCACAGCAGCAGTGGCGGGAACCCGGGCAGCAGCCGCAACAACCGCCCCGGCAACAGTGGCAGGAGCCCGGGCGCCAGCCGCCCCAGCAGGGCCAGCCGTCGGCGCCGGCGGGCAAGAAACGCGACGTCAAGACGGGCATCATCGCCCTGGCCGCGGGCTTCCTGCTCAACACCGCGCTGTGGACGCCGATGGCGCAGCAGACGCTGGGCTGGGGCGACACCGTCGAATCCACCTCGGTCATGGCCATCAGCGGCGGCCCGATCAACCTGATCGTCGCCAGCGTCATCGGCCTGATCAGCGTCGTGCTGGGCATCATGGGCCTGGTCGTGTTGATCGGCAAGAAGAAGCTGGCCAAGCCCGTCGGCATCCTGGCCATCGTCGCGGGCATCCTCGGCGTCGCCCTGTCGCTGATGTTCGCGCCGCTCGCCGAAAGCTGGGTCGTCTCCCAGGTCGAGGCAGAGTACGGCGCGTACCTGGACATGCTCCAACACGAGGTCACGCGCACGTCCGGCACGTGGATCGCGCTCGCCCTGTGCGTGGTCGTCATCGGCCTCGGCGTCTGGGCGATGATCGGCAAAAAGAAGGAATGAGCGGGGCCGGGCGACGGGGCGTCGCAAAGCAAGCCCTTTGCTTTACGACGACCCGCCCGGAACCTCCGCGACCAGCCGGAACCGATCGCCGGCCTCGTACCGCAACGTCCCGCCCAGCGCCTCCACGGACAGGCGCAGGCCGGACAGGCCCGTCCCCTCGGTGACCTCCGGGGGGACGTCGCCGTCGTTGGACACGGTCAGGCGCCAACCGGGGCGGGCGTCGCCGAACACCGCACCCTCGAACACGGCCGACACCGACGTCGCCGCGCCATGCGCCACCGCGTTCGTCGCCGCCTGGCGGATGATCCGCACCGCCGTCGCCGCATGCGCCACATCCGCCGGCAACTCACCGGCCACGTCGACCGTGACGCCCGCCGTGGCGAAGGACTCCCGCACCCGGCGCAGCAGCGTCGGCGGCGACGCATGGTCCGATCCGATCTCCGCCCGCACGTCCGTCAGCATCGCGCCCAACGTGGCCAACCGCTCCGGCGTGCCCACGCCCGACTCCAGGAACCGGTGCACCACGCTGACCCGCTGCGCCACGACGTCATGCAGGCGCGTCCGGAAATCGAGCAGCACCTGCTCCCGCTCGATCTGCTCGATCGACTCCAACAGCTCGCGGGTGCGGGCCATCGCCGCGCGCAACCGGACGTTGTCCTCCATCAACTCCTGATTCGCCCGGGCCGACTCGGTCACGTCGACCGCCCGGATCTCCGTGTACCAGCGGCCCCGGCGACCGAGCACCCGGTTCCGGTAGCCCATGAACACGGTGCCGTTGGCCGCGAACGACGCCATGGAATCGTCCGTCGCGTCGGGGGCCCCGCCGTACCCGTCGTCCGGGGTGCCCGCCATCGCCGCCCACAACCGGTCCATGTCCGACACCGGGACGCCCAACTGCCCCGCCAGCGAGGTCATCCGCCGGTTGACCAGCACCGGGTTGGCGCGGGCGTCGAAGAACGCCACGCCATCGCCGAACTTGTCCGCCGCGTCCTTGATCGACCGCCGCCACGGCAGGGCATGGCCCCGGGGGATCACGCCGCGCACCAGGGCCAGGACCAGGCCGCCGACCAGCGTCGCCACCATGACCGCCAACGGCTCCGGGAAAAGACCGTCCCACAACGGCAGCATTCCGATGTTCAGCACCACCCCGGACAGCGCGCGGCGCCGGGTCAATTGGCCCTGCGTCGGCACGAGCAGCACGAACAGGGCCAGCGCCGCCGGGAACAGGAACCACCACCGCAGATCCGGGCCGGGGAAGATGAACACGCCCTTGGCCCGCAGGCCCAGGCCGGAAAACCACTGCCACGCCAGGTAATGCAGGAGCACCGCCGTCGACGCCGTCGCCAGGGACTCCGGTGCGCGCCGGCCCGGTCCGAGGGGCACGCGCACGACGGTCAGCACCAGGCGGCCTCCCCAGATCAGCGCGCAGCAGGCCAACAGGGTGATCCACGCCGACGGCCACGTGAACATCGGGGCCATGCCGGATTCCGGGCCCATCATCCGTCGACCCCCAATCGCACCGACAGCCGCACGCCCGGGCCGTCGGCCTCCACGTCCGCGCGCAGCAGGGCCACGGATCCGGCGAGGCCCGGCGCGCCGGGCAGGGATCGCGTCGACGCCAGCAGGGCTTCGGCCTCCGGGATGCCGCCGTCGGCCTCCCACAGGACCGTGGCCTCGACGGTCCCGGATCCGACGCGGACCGTGAGCAGGCCGGCGATCGAGGGCGGGCCGAGCTGCGCGGCGTCGTCGAGCAGGCGGTGCACCAGGCTGAGCGCCGCGATGTACGTGGCGGTGGGCAGCTCGCCGGAGCCGCGCACGATCACGCCCGCCTCGTCGTCGCCGGCGGTGAACGAACCGCAGAGCTTGTCCAGGTCGCCGGCGAGCGTGGGCACGTCGAGGGGCCGGTCGGCGGACTCGAGGATCGCCAGGCCCGCGCGCTTGCAGTAGATCAACGCCAGTCCGACGTGGCGCAGCTCCGGGATGGACGCGTCCACGCCGGCGGCGAGGCGCCGGCCGACGATGGCGACGTCCGCGAGCTTGTCGTCGATGGTGTCCTGCAGCATCTGCAGGACCTTGTTGCCGTATTCGAGCTTCCTGCGGTCGCCGTCGGCGGTGGCGGCGTGGCGCAGCACGCGCAGGCGCCGGTCGAGGTTCGCGCGGGTGGCGGCCAGCCGCGTGCGCGCCCTGGTCAGCGGGCCCATGTCGGTTTCCCACACGACGTGCCCGCCGTCGACGCCGATGCGGTGGAAGTCGATGGCGGTGCCGTCGCCCGGGCGGTGCCGTGCGACGGCGGCTCCCCCGGCGAGTTCGGCCAGCACGGTCTCGGGCAGCGGGGTCGCCGCGGAGGAGGAATCGATCGGGGTGAAATCCCGGTCGAGGATGGACAGCGGCACCGTCGTGGCCTGGAACAGCTCCAGGTACCGGCGGTTCGCGGGCACGAGCCCCGACCTGATCAGGGATTCCACCAGGACGATCAGGCAGATGATGGTCATCAGGGTCGTTTCGGTTTGCCTGACGACGGGCATGCGCAGCACGTACGCGGCGTGATACGCCACGAGCACCGCGATGGTCGCGCCGGCGGCGATCATCGGCGCGTGGTTGCGCAGGCGCCCGGCCGAGCGGACCAGGCTCGCGATGGTGAAGACGGACCAGCCGATGATCCACGCGACGATCGCGTGGAACGCGGGCCCGTACCCGTGCAGATCGGTGCGGGCGGTGCCGAGGTCGAGGCGGTACACCAGCTGGTGCAGGTCGTTGGTCAGCACCGTCAGCGCGGCCAACGCGGTACCCCACTTCAGGATCCGCCGCAGGAGGGGCGGAATCCGCTTCGGGCCCGCGACGTCGATGGCCAACAGGGCGAACAATCCCACCAGCACGAGCATCGACGGCAGGAACGCGTACCAGAGCAGCCGGTGGCCGACGAGGGGTGCGGCGCCCTTCAACGTGCGCACCAGAATCCACGCGGACATGGTGAAGGCGATGGCCTGCATCAACCGTCCCTGCATCCGCGACCGCGCGCGCCAGGCCAGGGTCGCGCCCCACAACAGCACGGCGACGGCCAGGACCAGGTACACGGCATTGCGCTCCCGTCCGGTCGCGGGCGTGTGGAAGTGCGTCCGCAACACCGTGCGCCGGACTTCGCCCCAGGCTCCCTCATACGTGCGGTCGAGCAGATCCCGGTCCGCGGCGGTGTCGAGCACGCGCGCCCGCGAATACGCCGGCGCCGGCGGATAAAGGTCGGGGTCCGCCGTGCCATCGGCCGCCCGGAACCCGTGATCGGCCAGCACCTCCGGCGGAAGCTCCGGGGCCGGGCGCGCCGGATCGGCCGACCAGATCCCGTCCACCCACGTCAACGCCGCATCGTGGGGGACCAGCACCTCGATCGGCAGGCCCGCGCTCTTCAACGCCGCCGCCTGGTCGTCGGCGAGCAGGGCAACCGGGACGTCCGCGAAGCTCTCCTCCCACTCGCGCCAGGAACCGCCGACCGTCAAACCCGGCCCCGTCCTCGCCGACCGCAGCAGCGCCATCGCCGCATCCCGGCCCGCGGGCTGCAGATCGGGGCCGCCCGCCGCGTACGACAACGCCGTGATCGCCCGCAACCCCGTGTCGCCGTCCGGGAGGAAAAGCGCGTGGCCCAGACGGCCGACGTCGGCCAGATAGTCGACGTCGCCGACCTCGACCCGCGCCGGGTCATACGCCACGACGATGGTCGACGCCTTCAGGGGAGCGAAGGACCCCTCGACCCCCAACTGCCGCCAACGCGCCGCGACCGTCGCATCGACCTCCGTGAACGGCACCGCCCCGGGACGCAGCGCCAGCCGTTCGTCCGGCGTATCCACGGCGATCCGCAGACCCGGGTGCACCTCCGCGTACGCCCCGGCAATCCCGTCCGGATCCTCCCCGGACACGCTCACATCGACGTCGCGGGGCAGGAAACCCAGGAACGGCACCAGCGCCAGCAGCACCAACGCGGCGAGGAACACGATCGGGATCGGATCCGGGCGCCGCACCGCGGGGATCATGCCTCCACGGTTCCCGGTCCCCGGACCGTCACGCCATCGCCGTCGACCACCACGAACCCGTGCGCCACCGCGTAGATGGCCAACCGGGCGATCGTGGCGAAGCCGGTCTTGGTCAACAGCGAACGGATCACGGCCTTGATGGTGTTCTCCGACAGATGCATCTCGTCGGCGATCTCGCGCCGGCTCAGCCCCGCGCACACGAACTGCAGCACCTCGATCTCCCGGGGCGTGACGTTGTTGTAGCCCAGCACCGGCATGCGGCGCTCCTCCGGGAACGTCGAATAGCCCCGCCGTGCCTGCCGCAGCACGGTCACCAGCTCGTCGGTGGGCATGTCCTTGTACACGAACGCCATCGCCCCGACCTTTTTCGCCTCCTCCAGGAAGGTGATGTCGGGCATCGCGGTCATCAGCACGATCGGCAGATCCGGGTGGGCGGCGTGCAGGCGGCGGCAGGCGTCGATGCCGGACGCGCCGTGGAGCGTGCACACGTCCATGAGCACCAGATCGGGGTGCAGCCGCGCCACCTCGTCGTCGACGTCGAGCGCGCACCGCAGGCGCGCCACGACCTTCATGTCCTCCTCGGCGGACAGCGAATGCGCGAGCGCGTCGAGAAGCAGTTCCTGATCCTCGACCACGATGATCCGGGTGTTCTCCGGGTCCACGGTGCCTCCCTGGGTTCCCCGCGCCGGCGCGCGACGGCCGACGTCATCCGCGGCATCGTCCGGCCGCCGCATCCGGGTCCGCGATAAGGCGGGTGATCCGCTTTGCGACGACTTGCCACGCTTGAGCTATCGAATGGATAGATTGCCCCTCACCCAGTTTTTACCACCCCGGATGGGCATACCCATCCGGGTACCCGCGAACCGGGGTCGCCCGCGACCGGACCCCGGACGTGCGGCGGAGGGCCGGACCCGTGGCCGATGTGGACATGACCGCCATCACCGCGCGCCGGGGCCCGTCAATGCCGACGGCCACGGGCGCCGCCATTACTATTCGGGGTACGTGACCGACCAGTTACGAGTCGACCCGAAAGCCGTGATGCCCCCCATGAGCACAGACGTCCAGACCGGAAGCCTCGCCGTCGAAAGACTGCAGCGGATCCTGCTTCCCAAGCCGGGCGAGCCGCGTGACGTGCGGTCGCTGTACCTCGTCGAGCCGGAAACGAACGCCGCCCGCGTCGTCGCGGCGTCGCGGACCGAGGCCACCGTCACCGCCGGTGACGAAGTCAGCTTCGAGACCTACTTCAACGCCTTCCCCGCCAGCTACTGGCGCCGCTGGACGTCGTTGGACGACGTCGTGCTGCGCATCGAACTGTCGGGCGTCGCCCGCGTCGACCTGTATCGCTCCAAGATCGACGGCAGCCGCATTGCCATCACCGGCGAGCTCGCCGGCGACCCGGCCGACCCGGGCCGGACCTCCGTCGTGGAGATCCCCGTCTCCCTGGCCCCCTTCGAGGACGGCGGCTGGATCTGGTTCGACCTCACCTGCGAAACCGACGTCACCGTGCACTCCGCCGCATGGTGGTCGCCGATCGCCGCGCCGGACCAGACGCACCCCGACGGCTCGGTCCACCCCGCCCCCGAGGGCCGCGTGACGGTGGGCATCCCCACCTTCAACCGCCCGGACGACGCCGTCGCCGCGTTGGAGGCCCTGGCCTCCGATCCTGAGGTCGACGGCATCATCGACGCCGTCCTCATGCCCGACCAGGGCACCCGCCATCCCGCCGACGAGCCCGGGTTTCCGGCCGTCGCAAAGCATTTCGGTGACCGGTTGCGCATGTTCCCGCAGGGCAACCTGGGCGGCTCGGGAGGCTACTCGCGCATCATGTACGAGGCCCTAGGCGGCCCCGACTCCGATCCGGAGCGCGCGACCGACAGCCCGTTCATCCTCTACATGGACGACGACATCGCCATCGAGCCCGATTCGATCCTGCGCGCCGTCGCGGTGGGGCGTTTCGCGAAGTCCCCGATGCTCGTCGGCGGGCAGATGCTCAACCTGCAGGAACGCAGCCACCTGCATTCCATGGGCGAGGTCATCGGCCGCCACGACTTCATGTGGACCTCCGCGCCGCACGTCCATTACGACCATGACTTCCACGCGCACCCGCTGCGCGACCGCGGCGAGCACGGCGTCAACGCCGGCGGCGAGGCCATCGATTCCAAGGACCTCCACCGACGCATCGACGTCGACTACAACGGCTGGTGGATGTGCCTGATCCCGCGCGTCGTCGCGGAGACCATCGGGCAGCCGCTGCCGCTGTTCATCAAGTGGGACGACGCAGAGTACGGGCTGCGGGCGGGCAAGCACGGCTTTCCGACGGCCACCTGGCCCGGCATCGCGATCTGGCACATGGCTTGGTCCGACAAGGACGACGCCATCGACTGGCAGGCGTACTTCCACCTGCGCAACCGGCTCATCGTCGCCGCGATCGACCACGAAGGGCCGGTCGACGGCATCGTGAAGTCCATGCAGAAGGCCACCGCCAAGCACCTGCTGTGCCTCGAGTACTCCACCGTCGCCATCCAGAACGAGGCGATGAAGGACTTCCTGGCCGGCCCGGAGAACCTGTTCGGCATCCTGGAGACGTCGCTGCCGCGCATCAACGCGCTGCGCAAGCAGTTCCCCGACGCCCGCGTGCTGCCGACGGCCGGCGATCTGCCCAAGCCCACCGGCATCCCCGGCGTGCCGACCAAGGACATCGGCGGGCGCCTGGCGCCGGTGAAGAAGTCGGTGTGGCTGGCCAAGGGCCTGCTGCACAGCCTGCGCCCCCATGACCCGGCGCACCACGAAACCCCGCAGGCGAACCTCACGCCGTTGGAGGCCCGTTGGTTCTCGCTGTCGCGCGTCGACGGCGCGACCGTCACGACGGCCGACGGTCGCGGCGTGGTCTACCGCCAGCGCGACCGCGAGCAGGCGAAGGCCCTGCTGGCCGAGTCGCGCGCGCTGCAGAAGCAGGTCGCGGACCGCTTCGACGAGATGCGCCGCCGCTACCGCGACGCGCACCCCGAACTGACGAGCCGGAAGAGGTGGGCCGATGTCTTCGAGCAGCAGTAGCGGCCCCGCCGGTAACGCCGCGGCCCGCGTCGACGATGCGGTGACCGTGGACGCAGACGACAAGACCGTGACCATTCCACCCGCCGCCGGCGAAGTGGCGCTGCTGATGGCGATCCAGGACACGCTCACCGACGCCCCCGGCGTGCTGCCGGTGGCGAAGGCGATGAGCTTCTTCGGCGAGCACGCCGCCGGGTGGATGGGGCTGGCCGCCCTCGGTGCGGCGGTCGACGCCGACCGTCGCCGCGGCTGGGCCGCAGTCGGCGCGTCGGCGTTCACGTCGCATGCGGCATCGGTCATCATCAAGCGCGTGGTGCGCCGGCGCCGCCCGCATCACCCGGGGATCCGGGTGGGCGTGGGCACGCCGTCGAAGCTGAGTTTCCCGTCGTCGCACGCCACGTCGACGACGGCGGCGCTGGTGGCCATGTCGCGGATGGGCTTCGGCCCGGCGCCGCTGGCGGGGGTGCCCGCGATCATGCTGTCGCGACTGGTACTCGGCGTCCACTACCCCACGGACGTGCTCGCGGGGGCGGCGCTCGGTTGGACCACGGCGACGATCACGGACAAAATCCTCGGCGGCGCCGCCGACGCGGCACCGGCGACATCCGCCGGAGAAGGAAGGACAGCCCAGTGACTGACGACCGAGTGAAGGATCCCGATGGCACCGCCCGGGATGCCGCGCCTGCGGCGGCGCATGCGGTGCGCGAGGCCCGCGATGCCGACCGCCGGGAGGGCCTGAACCTGGGCTCCGAGCCGCACACCTACGGCATCGACGAGCCCGCCAACCCGCAGGGCCATCCGCCGAAGAACCTGCTCGACGGCATGTACAAGGCCCTGCGCCCCAAGCAGTGGGTAAAGAACGTCCTGGTCATCGCCGCCCCGGCCGCCGCCGGTGCCGAGGCGCTGACCGATACGCGCACCCTGATCGACGTGCTCATCGCTTTCGCGGTGTTCTGTTTGGCGGCGTCGTCGATTTACCTGGTCAACGACGCCCGTGACGTCGAGGCCGACCGCGCGCACCCGACCAAGCGCTTCCGTCCCATCGCGGCCGGCGTGCTGCCGGTGCCCCTGGCCTACGCCATGGCGGTCATTCTCATCGCCGCGTCGATCGGCCTGTCGTTCCTGGCGTCATCGGGCCCTGGCCTGGCCATCGTGGTGTCGGTCTACATCGCACTGCAGCTGGGCTACTGCTTCGGCTGGAAGCATCAGCCGGTGATTGACATCGCTCTGGTCAGCTCCGGTTTCATGTTGCGCGCGATGGCGGGCGGCGTCGCGGCGTCGATTCTGCTGTCCCAGTGGTTCCTGCTGGTCGCGGCGTTCGGCTCGCTGTTCATGGCGGCCGGCAAGCGCTACGCGGAGCTGCTGCTGGCGCAGCGGTCGAAGAAGAAGATCCGCAAGTCGCTGGAGGGCTACACCGCCACGTACCTGCGATTCGTGTGGACGCTGTCCGCCACCGCCGTCGTGCTGGCCTACTCCCTGTGGGGCTTCGAGATGGGCAACCGCGCCGGTGGCGCCGCCGCCGTCTGGTACCAGATCTCCATGGTCCCGTTCACCGTCGCGATCCTGCGCTACGCCGCCGACGTCGACCGCGGCACGGCGGGCAGCCCGGACGAGATCGCGCTGCAC
>NZ_DURI01000167.1 GCF_012837295.1 Corynebacterium sp.
CGGCCGTAGAACCACTCCTTCGCCTCGGCGGTCTTCTCGGCCGGGCGGAAGGACTTCGGGACGGTGAATCCCTTGATCTTCGTGTACTTCGACTCATCGAACGCCATGCGCTCAGCCCTTCTTCTTCGCATTCTTCGCGGAGTTCTTCGCCGCGTTCTTGCCCGGCGCGGTCTTGCGGGCCACCGGCTCGAGGACGTCGCGGCCGACGAACGGGCGCAGCGCCTCGGGCACGACGACGGAGCCGTCGGCCCGCTGGTTGTTCTCCAGGATCGCGACCAGCCAGCGGGTGGTGGCCAGCGTGCCGTTGAGGGTGGCGCAGAACTGGGTGCCGCCGTTGTCGTCGCGGTAGCGGGTCTTCAGGCGGCGGGCCTGGAAGGTGGTGCAGTTCGAGGTCGACGTCAGCTCGCGGTAGGTGTTCTGGGTGGGCACCCACGCCTCGGTGTCGAACTTGCGGGCCGCGGACGAGCCGAGGTCGCCGCCGGCGACGTCGATGATGCGGTAGGGCACCTCGACGGCGGCGAGCATGTCGCGCTCCATGGCCAGCAGCTTCTCGTGCTCGGCCGCGGCGTCCTCCGGCTTGCAGTAGGAGAACATCTCCACCTTGTCGAACTGGTGGACGCGGAGAATGCCGCGGGTGTCCTTGCCGTAGGACCCGGCCTCGCGGCGGAAGCAGGAGGACCAGCCGGCGTAGCGCACCGGGCCGTCGGACAGGTCGATGATCTCGTCGGCGTGGTAGCCGGCCAGTGCGACCTCGGAGGTGCCCACGAGGTAGAGGTCGTCTTCTTCGAGGTGGTAGATCTCGTCGGCGTGCGCGCCGAGGAAGCCGGTGCCGGCCATGGTCTCGGGGCGGACGAGCACCGGGGGGATCATCAGTTGGAAGCCATGCTGCGTCGCCTTCTGCGCGGCGAGGTTGAGCAGGCCCAGCTGCAGCATCGCGCCGGCGCCGGTGAGGAAGTAGAACCGGGAGCCGGACACCTTCGCGCCGCGCTCCATGTCGATCAGGCCGAGCGATTCGCCCAGGTCCAGATGGTCCTTCGGCTCGAAGTCGAACTCGGGGACCTCCCCGACGTGCTCGAGGACCACGTAGTCGTCCTCGCCGCCCGCGGGCGCGCCGGCGACGACGTTGCCGAGCTTCATCTGCAGCTCGTGGACGGCGGCCTCGGCCTCGCGCTGGTCGTTTTCGGCGTCCTTGACGCGGCCGGAGAACGCCTTGGCCTCCTCCAGCAGCGCGGGGCGCTCCTCCTTGGAGGCGGCGCCGATCTTTTTGCCGAAGCCCTTGTGCTCGGCGCGCAGCGCATCCGCCGTGGCGATGGCGTCGCGGCGGCGGGCGTCGGCGTCGAGCAGCTGGTCGACGAGGGCCGGGTCCTCGCCGCGGGTGCGCTGCGAATCACGGACGACGTCGGGGTTGTCGCGGAGGAATTTCAGATCGATCACGTGCCCAGGGTACCCGGAGGGGGCCGGCGTTCACCGGCCAACCGGGCGAAGGCCGCTTTACGACGCCCATGTCCCCCTCCCCCGGCCGCCGCACCCGGGCGCCGTGCGGGTGGCACGGCGGGCGCGATCAGGTGAGCGTCGTCAAGCCCTGCCACACGAACGTCGCGCCCAGGCCCGCGAACACGACGCCCGCCACCAAGTCGATCCACGGCCCCGCGGACACCATGCGGCGCACCACCGCCTCCGTGGACACCGTGACGGCGATGAACCCGAACCACAGCAGCGCCGTCACCAGCAACGCCGCGATGTAGACCAGCTGCACCCACAGCGGCGCGCCGACCGGCATGAACTGCGACAGCACCGCCGCGAAGAAGAGGACGATCTTCGGGTTGGACAGGTTGGTCAGCAAACCCTGCCGGTACGCCCCGCCGAGGCTGCCCAGCGCCGCCGCGCCCACGGCCGCCGCCCCGCCCCGCCGCAGCTCGCGGATGCCCCGCACCGCCCCGAGCAGCATGCGCACGCCCATGTACGCCAGGTACCCGCCGCCGAGCAGCTGGATCGCCCCCATCAACGTCGGATTCGTCGACAACACCGCCGCGACGCCCACCACCGTCAACGTCACCCACACCGTCGACCCCGTGACGATCCCCGCCACCGCCGCCAACGCATGCTTCCGCGAACGCGTGGCCATCCGCAGAATCAGGAAGATGTCCGGCCCCGGCGACGTCATCCCCACCACGTGGATGCCCAACATCGCCGCGAAACCCGCCCAGTTCATCGGGCCGCCCGGACGACGGAGAGACGGGCCGTCGTAAAGCGAACCCCCGCGCCCGGGCCCTGCGCCACCCCGAAAATGGGGGTCGGACGGGGCATCTGCGACGAAACTGACATAGCGGAAATCATAGCCGTGCGTGCCCGCCACCCCGAGTGATGCACAATGGCAGGGATGGGTGAGCGACGAATCAGAAACGGCACACGCGACGGATGGGGCCTGCGGGTCACCACCGTGGCGATGCTCGTCGGCGCCGGCCTGACCGCCTGGTGGCAAGGGCCGATCGACGCCCCCGAGCCCGAACCGACCGAAACCACCCGC
>NZ_DURI01000019.1 GCF_012837295.1 Corynebacterium sp.
CTCGTCGACTTCGTCACGGAACCCCACCTCGGCTGACGCGTCCCGCTTCGCGCGCGGTTCTTCGCTTGACGACGCCCCGGCCGGCCCCGTCGTAAAGCGAACCTTTGTTCGAAGGCGGGATCCGGGGGCTTCTGTAGGCTGGCCACGTGGCTTCGATCATCTGGTTTGGACTGGGCATTCTGCTCGTTTTCCTCGAGTTCCTCATCGGCGACCTGTCGATGCTGATGGTCGCGGGAGGCGCGCTTGCCGCCGCCGGCGTCTCGCTGGCGGACACGCCCCTGTGGGTGGACATCGCCGTTTTCGCCGTGACCAGCATCGGGCTCATCGGGGTGGTGCGGCCGATGCTGCGCCGCAAGATGTTCACCGGCGTCGACTCCGACAGCGTCGAGTCCAATCCCCGGCAGCTCGCCGGCCGCACCGCCTCCGTGGAGGAGGCCATCGACGGCCACGCCGGCATGATCCGGATCGCCGGCGAACTGTGGACGGCGCGCGCTCTGGTGCCCGGCATGTCATTCTCGCCGGGGGACCGGGTCATGGTCGTGAGCATCGACGGCAACACGGCCGTCGTGGATAAGGAGGTGTGAGCCCATGGCGGGATTCATTTTCGCCGCAGTACTCGTCTTGCTCGTTTTGGTGTTGGTGAGTAAGGCGATCATCCTCGTCCCCCAGGGCGAGGCAGCAGTCATCGAACGGCTCGGCCGGTACACCCGGACCTTGTCCGGAGGCCTGGCGTTCGTCATCCCGTTCATCGACCGTGTGCGCGAGAAGGTGGACACCCGTGAACGGATGGTCACCTTCCCGCCGCAGGCCGTGATCACCGAGGACAACTTGACCGTGGCCATCGACACCGTGGTGACGTTCCAGGTCAACGACCCGGCGCGCGCCATCTACGGCGTGGCCGACTACATCTTCGGCATCGAGCAGATCACCACCGCCACGCTGCGCGACGTGGTCGGCGGCCTGACGCTGGAGGAGACCCTGACCTCCCGCGACTACATCAACCGCCGCCTGCGCGGGGAGTTGGACGAGGCCACCGCGAAGTGGGGCCTGCGCATCGCCCGCGTCGAGCTGAAGGCCATCGAGCCGCCGCCGTCGATCCAGCAGTCGATGGAAAAGCAGATGAAGGCCGACCGCGAGAAGCGCGCGATGATCCTCACCGCGGAGGGCACCCGCGAGGCGGACATCAAGACCGCCGAGGGCCGCAAGCAGGCGCAAATTCTCGCCGCCGAGGGCAACAAGCACGCGTCCATCCTCGCCGCCGAGGGCGAGCGGCAGGCCACCATCCTGCGCGCCGAAGGTGACCGCGCGGCCCGTTACCTGCAGGCGCAGGGCGAGGCGCGCGCGATCCAGAAGGTCAATGCCGCGGTGAAGGCGTCGCAGCTGACGCCGGAGCTGCTGGCATGGCAGTACCTGGAGAAGCTGCCGGAGCTGGCCAACAAGGACGGCAACACCGTGTGGATGGTGCCGTCGCAGTTCGGCGACTCGCTGGAGAGCTTCGCCCGCGCCTTCGGCAAGGCCGACGAGGACGGCGTGTTCCGCTACGAGCCGCCGGCCGTCACCGCCGAGGCGAAGGAGGAGGCCGACCGCGACAAGGACGAGGACTGGTTCGACATGTCCTCCAACCCGGAGATCGCACGCGCCGTCGCCGCCGCCAACGAGGTGGCGAATCGTCCGGTGGAGGATCCGGCGTTGGCCGCGCAGTCCAAGCGCAAGTCGGTGGCGGAGGCCGAGAAGGAGTCTCCCATCGCGGGCGAGAACGGATCCGCGCCGTCGGGCCGCCGCCGCGACGAGGACCGCGGGCTTCCCGCCGGCGGTTACGGCGCCGGTCAGCCGGGAGTCGACCAGGCGGGGATCGGACAGGCGGGGGCCGGCCATCCGGACCTCGACCACATCCAGCGCCCCGGCGGGCACCGCGACGAGCCCGGCCATC
>NZ_DURI01000020.1 GCF_012837295.1 Corynebacterium sp.
CCCCGAGGTGGGTCACCCGTCGTCACGCGGCGACCGCGGACTCCCGCAGAGCCATCCCGGCGGCGGCGACGACGACCACGAGACCCGCCCAGCTGAGCGGGGAAAGGTGCTGTCCGAGGATCGCCACGCCCGCGATGGCGGCGGTGGCCGGGGCGAGGGCGGTCAGCGTCGCGAAGAGGCCGGCGGGCAACACGCGCAGGGCCGCCATGTCGATGCCGTAGGGGATGATGCTCGACATCACGGCGACCACCAGGCCCAGCCCGAGCACCCACGGGTCGAGGAACGCGGACGGGGCCGTGACCAGACCGATCGGTGCAAGCGACAGGCCGCCGACGGTCAGCGCCAGGGCCAGGCCGGTCTGGCCGGTGAAGCGGCGGCCGGTGCCCTCGGTGGTCAGGATGTAGCCGGCCCAGAACGCGCCGGCGATGAGCGCGCACGCGACGCCGACGACGGTGAGGTCGCGCAGCCCCGACCATCCGAGCATCACCACGCCACCGAACGCGAGCGCCGTGAACAGCACGGACCGGGGAGTGCGCGCGCGGACGGCCGCGAGGAGCAACGGCCCCACGAGCTCGAACGTCACCGCCGCCCCGAGCGGGATGCGGTCGATGGAGAGGTAGAAGAACAGGTTCATCAGGCCCATCGTCGCGGCGAGGCCGCCGAGCCACGCCCAATCCGACCCCGACAGCCCGCGCAACCGCGGGCGCAGCAGGGCCATGAGGATCAGCCCCGCGATGCCCATGCGCAGCGTGACGACGACGCCCGCCGACGCCGAATCGATCGCCATCGCCGCGAACGCCGAACCGAACTCCAGCGAAAACATGCCGATGACCAGCAGCACCGCGAAGAACCACAGTCGCGGCGCGGTGGGGACAGGGGCGGGCATTAGGTCGTCGTGAAAAAGTCGCGGTTGTCGGCGCCGCGGTAGGCCTGCACGGTCGCCCACGCGGCGATGGCGGAGGCGGCGGCGATGAGCACGGTGACGGCGCTGTCGATGAACTCGGCCGCGCCGTTGCCCGCGCCGGCCTCGTTGGCGCCGGTGGCCATGGCGATGAGCGACAGCACGGCGTTGATCACGAAGACGATCGCCGCCACGCCGAGGATCATCCGGGCGGCGACGCTGCCGCGCAGCAACTTGCCCGCCAGGTACCAGCACGCGAACGCCACCAGCGCCTGCATGATGGTCGCGAAACCGACGCTGATCAGGATCGACGTCTGCGCCTGCGACTCGGTGGGCACGATCGTCCCGGTGGTGCCGGACATCGCGGCCTCGACCATCCGGTCCCAGTTCAGCATCGCGGTGGCCACGGTCAGCGCGAGCGCGGGCAGGTACACCGCGACGGCGATTCGCCAGAGCCGGCTTGCTTGCGCGGCATGGAACGGGGTGCTGCGATGGGACGTCGGATCGGCGCTCGGTTTCATGCCCATCAATGTATCAATCCGGCCGTACCTGCCTTAACGTCATTACCTTCTTACCTGCGATTATGAGCGTACGTTCAGACAGATCTGTTCAAAACCTCATGTGATGGGGTACGGTGCGGGGTATGTGAAGGTACCGCGCAGGTTCCGGTTGTCCGCCGAATCCCCGTCGCATGCTCGCCAGAACGCCCACTCGACCGCAGCCTCAGTGCCGCGGCCGGGTCGTCGACAAGCAGTGCGGCCCGGATCGTGGCTCCGGTCCTGCGCCCGGAAGGATCGTTCGACGATCAGACAGGGGTGTCCGGTGACTGCAGAGTCGCTCGCTCCGACCACGGAAACGGATCCGGGGTTCGATCCCGACGTGCAGCGTCGGGCCATCATCAATCGGCTCAAGCGCGCCCACGGGCAGCTGGCCGGCGTCATCGCGATGATGGAGGAGGACCGGCACTGCCGCGATGTGGTGACCCAGCTCGCGGCGGTGTCGAAGGCGCTGGACCGCGCCGGCTTCAAGCTGGTGTCGTCGTCCATGCGCGGCTGCCTCAACGGCACGGACAACGGCGGGCTGAGCCCCGACGAGATCGAGGAGCTCTTCCTCCGCCTGACCTAGGCGGGAAGGCTCGGGCCAGGGCGGTTGCTTGACGACGCCCCGGCGCCCGCTACACCACGCTCGCCCGGTGGGGGTCGGCGAGCACGGTGCCCTTGTCGCGCCACAGCGCGCGCAGTTCCGGCACGCCCTTCGCCCGCGCGAGCGCGAATTCGTTGGGCGTCGCGGGCACCGGCTGGAGCATGGCCACGGTGATCGGCTCGGCGGCCGTGTCGGCGGCCGCATCGACGGTCACGTCGGGCACGTCGGCGTCGACGAGGATGAACCCCGTGAAGCGCGCGTCCGGCCACAGCGGCTGCCCGAAATCGAGCAGCGCCCCATCTTGGAGCACCAGCCCTTCGACGCCGGGGGAGGCGGCGAGCATGGCCAGCGGCCGCGTCACGGCGTCGAGGCCGCCGGCGACGGGCAGCACCAGCTCCGCGCGCGGGCCCTCGTTCGGGTCCATGACCATCGCGGTCGGGTCCTGCATCGGCGAGCGCGAGCACCCGAGGGTCGCGTACGTCACCAGTCCGTCGCGGTCGGGCCCGAAGCGCAGGACGGTGAGGGGGTCGGCGCCGAGGAACGTCAGCTTCGCCTCGCCGGGCGCGCTTTCCTCGAAATAGCCGCACAGGTGCGCGCGCACCGCGTCGATGATGGCCGTCATGGTTCCCGCTTTCCGGTGGGTTGGTAGGTTCTCGCTTGACGACGCTAACGCGCCCTCGGTCCGGCCCCGCAGCCGGGGTTCACACCGCCTCGTCGCCGGGGCCCGCGCCGATGGCCACCCGCTTCGGGTGCGGCTGATCCGGAACTGCGAGAGTGACGGCGTCCGCCCAGGTCACCGGGCAACCGGCCGCGGCCAGCCACGCGTCGACGTCGCCGTCGTGGGCGGTGATGCCGGCCAGGGCGTCGAAGGCGCGGTCGATGGCCCACGCGCCGGCGTCGGCGTCGACGATTCCGGCCGCGATCGCGGCGGCGAGCTCATCGGCGTCGTCGACGCGGGCCGCACCGTCGAGCACGAGCAGATCCAGGTACAGATCGCGGGTGCGCCACACGCCGGATTCGTCGTGCGTCACTTCGGCGACGTCGAGGTAGCGGCGGCTCGTTGCCTCGACGCCGGGTCGGAAGTGGAAGATGTTGGCCCGCAGCCCCAGCGAGGGCAGCAGCCACGATTCGAGGTGGCCGAACTGCGGATGGTCGGCGCCCCGGGCCATGTACAGGCCGTGGGGATGGACCTCGAAGACGTCGACGTCGCGGACGTACCCCTTCGGGTCGACGTTCGCGGACGCGGCGATGTCGAAGGTCTCGAGCTTCGGCACGTGCAGATCTGCCATGGCCCCGACTCTAGTGCGGGGCGGGGCCGCAGTTGCGTGATCCGGCGGCGTGCTGCACCTCATGCGCCGGGCTCGTGGTCGAGTGGTGCCCACGGTGCCGCACGGTGCTGCGCGGAACCGTGGTGGCCGGACTAGCCGAACAGGCCCATGAAGCCCGACTTCTTGGGCTGCTGCGCCTGGCAGGTGCACTGGCGTTCCTTCGGCACGGTGGCCATGACCTGGTCGACGTGCATGCCGCAGCCTCCCCACGTGGTCTTGTGGCACTTCGGGCACTCGACGGGGTAGCACATGGTCGTCTCCTTGAAGATGGGGAAGTGAAGAGGGTGAAGCGAAGATGGGGAAGCGAAGATGGGGAAGTAAGGAAGAGGAAGTCTCGGGTGGCGCCGGGGCCGGCACCGGGGCCGTGGTGTGCGCAGGCAGACCGGGGCAGGGCCCGCCCGGGGCGCCTCGACGATGACACTATACCCCACGGGGTATGAAAATCCAGCCGACGCGACGAGCTCCCAACTTTCGGGGGGTACCCCGAAAACGCGGAAACCCGCCCTGCGGCCGTGTGGCCGGGGCGGGTTTCCGTGGAGCGGAAAAGCGCTACTGGACGACCGTGTAGGTCGCGGACGGGGTGTAGTTGCACTCCGCCGGGCCGCTTTCCTCATCGGCGGTGAAGCCACCCTCGACGACGGAAACGACGATGCCGGAGCCGGTGTCGGCGACGCCGTTGACCGTGCCGG
>NZ_DURI01000168.1 GCF_012837295.1 Corynebacterium sp.
CGCCGCCGAGGAGGCCGAGCAGCCGGAAGGAGTCGAGGAGCCGGCCGATGCATCTGCGGCCGGGACCAGCGCCGATGGTGCTGGATACGAAGCCGGGAGCCCGCGGGGCGGGCCGGGGCGAGGCGATCCACCCAGACCCGGGAAGCCACCGAGACGCGGTGATCCACCGAAGAGACGGGGCAGGCTGCAGCCGGCGCGGGGGACGACGTCGATTGTGGTGGTGGTGACTCTTGATCAGTTGGAGTCGATGAGTGGGATGGCGATGACGGATACCAATGTGCAGATGGCGGTGGCCGAGGCCGTGGAGCATTGCGATGCGCGGAATCTGTTTTTGTCGGTGATGGATTTCGAGGGCCAGCCGCTGTATTTGGGCAGGAATGACCGGCGGGGTTCGTTGGCGCAGTATTTGTCGTTGGTGGCGGCGGAGGGGATGAGTTCGGCTCCGGGGTCGTCGGCGCCGGCTGCGTGGTGCCATATCCATCACACGGAGGGTTGGCAGTACGGCGGTGACACGAACATTGACGTGTTGACGTTGGTGGATCCGTTGACGCACGCGAATGTGGATGATGCGCGGTCGGATCCGGATAAGTGGTGGACGAGGAAGGGCAGGGGGCCGGGGGAGCCGCGGATCGTGTGGTTGCCGCCGGTGTCGAAGGATCCGGAGCGGGTGGTGGGGGAGAATCGTCATCCGGCGGGGTGGACGAATCCGGGGCGGACGATGCGTCGTGAAGCCCGGGAAAAGCGGAAGGCTAAGTGGGACGAGGAAGGAAAGTGACCGCACGGCAAATATGCGACCGCCCGCCACGACCTGTGCGGCGTGACGGGCGGCGCTGGGTGCGGGGGAGAGCCGGGACTACTCCAAGTAGTCGCGCAACACCTGGGAACGCGAGGGGTGCCGCAGCTTCGACATGGTCTTCGACTCGATCTGACGGATGCGCTCACGCGTCACGCCGTAGACCTGGCCGATCTCGTCGAGCGTGCGCGGCATGCCGTCGGTGAGGCCGAAACGCAGGCGAACGACGCCGGCCTCACGCTCCGACAGGGTCTCCAGCACATCGCCGAGCTGATCCTGCAGCAAGGTGAAGCTCACCGCGTCGACCGCGATGACGGCCTCGGAATCCTCGATGAAATCGCCGAGCTGGCTGTCGCCCTCGTCGCCGATCGTCTGGTCCAGCGAAATGGGCTCACGGGCGTACTGCTGGATCTCCAGCACCTTCTCCTCGGTGATGTCCATCTCGCGCGCCAGCTCCTCCGGAGTGGGCTCGCGACCGAGATCCTGCAGCAGCTCACGCTGAATCCGGCCCAGCTTGTTGATCACCTCGACCATGTGCACCGGGATGCGGATCGTACGGGCCTGGTCGGCCATCGCGCGCGTGATCGCCTGGCGGATCCACCACGTCGCATACGTCGAGAACTTGTAGCCCTTCGAGTAGTCGAACTTCTCCACCGCGCGAATGAGACCCAGGTTGCCCTCCTGGATCAGATCCAGGAACGCCATGCCGCGGCCGGTGTAGCGCTTGGCCAGGGACACGACGAGGCGCAGGTTCGCCTCCAGCAGATGGTTCTTGGCGCGCTGGCCATCACGCGAAATCTCACGGAGATCGCGGCGCTGGGCATGAGCGAGACGCTCGCCGGCCTCCTTCGCCTGGTCGATCTTGTACTGCGCGTACAGGCCGGCCTCGATGCGCTTCGCCAGCGAAACTTCTTCCTCGGCCGTCAACAGCGCGACCTTGCCGATCTGCTTCAGGTACGCGCGAACCGAGTCCGCCGAGGCAGTCAGCTCCGCGTCCTTGCGGGCCTGGCGCAGGGCCGCCGATTCGTCCTCGTTCCAGACCTCGTCGACGGTGTCCGACTCGTCCTCGGCTTCCTCCTCGGAATCCTCGGTGCCCTCATCGAGCTCGGGGTCGAAGTCGCCCTCGATCGACAGGTCGGAATCGTCCTCCTCGAGCTCATCGTCCTCGGCGCCCTCCGCAGCCTGGGCATCCTTCGCCTTGGCGCTCGTGGCCTTCGCCGCGGTCTTCTTGGCGGCCGTCTTCTTCGCGGCGGCCTTTTTCGCCGTGGTCTTCTTGGCTGCCGTCTTCTTGGCTGCCGTCTTCTTCGCGGCGGTCTTCTTGGCTGCCGTCTTCTTCACGGCCTTCTTCGCCGGAGCATCTGCCGCAGCGGACTGATCCTGGTCGGCCGTCGCCGACGCATCGGCTGCCGCGGCAGACTGCGCGGTCGTCTGCGCGGCCGTGCCTGCACCCGCATCCACCGGAGCCGACGAGGTCTTCGGGGCCGCCTTCTTCACGGCGGTCTTCTTGGCCGCCGTCTTCTTCACGGCCTTCTTGATCGCCTTCTTCACGGCCTTCTTGGCCGGGGCCGGCGAGTCGGCGGAGCCGCCCGCAGTGCCCTGGCCGTTCGGCTGCTCGGATTCTGTGGCTGTCACGAAAGCCCTTTCACGATGATGTCGATTGCCGCCGGCGTGCCGGGATGAACCGGTGCGCGGCCCCGCCCACCAAATCCCGGTGTGCGGGGGACGGGACGCCGATGAAGCGCCACCGCCGGCCAAATGCCTGCAATGTCGATGTTTCGTGCCACGGATCTCGGTCGCCGTATTGCGGGGTTCGGTCGTGCCGCCCCGGCTTCGTCATGTTCAACCGTCCGTGAATCAACTCCCCAGTGTAACCCAACGGGGATGGGTGCCTCGGCGCGCCCCCGTGCGGGGGTTGCGCCGCGACTGCACGGATCAGGGGAGCAAACCCTCTGCCGCCGCCAGCGCCGCGCCGGCGATACCGGCGTTGTTGTGCAGCTTCGCCGGGACCACCGGCGTCTTGCACTTCAGCAGGGGCACCCACTTTTCGTGCTTCCGGCTGATGCCGCCGCCGACGACGAACAAGTTCGGCCAGAACAGCGCCTCGTACGTCTGCAGCACCGTCGACACCCGCTTGGTCCACTTCTTGTAGCTGAGCTCCTCGCGCTCCTTCACCGCCGCCGACGCCATGTGCTCCGCCTCGGTGTCCCCGATGTACAGGTGGCCGAGCTCGGAGTTGGGGTACAGCAGGCCGTCGTGAAGCAAAGCCGACCCGATGCCGGTGCCGAACGTAAGCAGGATCACCGATCCCTGACGTGCGTGCGGGTCGCCGAAGCGGACTTCCGCCAGGCCCGCGGCATCGGCATCGTTCAGCACATGCGCGGGATTGTCGGGCAGATGGCGGCCGAACAGCTCGCGGCAATCCATGTCCACCCACGACGGGTCGATGTTCGCCGCCAGCAGCGCCGTCTGGTTGCGGACCACGGACGGCAGCGTGACGCCGACCGGCCCCTCCCACCCGGCGGTGCGCACGATCTCGGCGATGGTCTCCGCCACCGCCTCCGGAGTCGCGGGCTGCGGGGTGAGGATCTTGATCCGCTCGCCGACGAGCTCCCCGGTGTCGAGGTCGACGACACCTCCCTTGATGCCGGAACCGCCCACGTCCACGCCAAAACCGATGTTGTCTGCCATGTCGCCGATTGTACGAAAAGGGGGACAATGGCCCCATGACCGTCAACTCCGCCGGACCCGCCCACACCCCCGCATTCACCGATGCCCCAACGGATCTGCGCCGCATGGCCGTGATTTTGGCCACCGCCGCGGCAGGTCACGTCCGGGTGCGGCGGCGCGAACTCGGCGTCGGCGGCGGCCATGCGGAGGGCACGGACCTCAAGTCCAGTCGCGTCGACCCGGTCACCGTCGTCGACCGGGAATCCGAGCAGCTGATCCGCGAGCTCGTGGCGTCGTTGAGGCCCGGCGATGCGGTTCTGGGCGAAGAGTTCGGTGCGGGGCCCGGCGAGGTGGACGAGGGCTCAACCGAAGAGGCCCCCATCGACGAGGTCCGAACCGACGACACGCAAGCCGGCTCGGTCCGCTGGATCGTCGACCCCATCGACGGCACGGTGAACTTCCTCTACGGCATCCCCGCCTACGGGGTGAGCATCGCCTGCGAGGTCGGCGGCCGCATCGTCGCGGGGGCCGTCGCCGACGTCGCCGGCGGACGGATCTTCCACGCCGCGACGGGGCAGGGCGCCGCGGTGCGGGATGGTTCCGGTCGGGAGGAGACGTTGCGCTGTTCCTCCCCGTCGGACCTTGGCGTGTCGCTCGTGGCCACGGGTTTCGGGTACGCGGCCGAGCGCCGGGCCGTGCAGGGGGCCCTGGTCGCCGATTTGCTTTGCGACGTCCGCGACATCCGGCGGATCGGTTCCGCGGCGCTGGATCTCTGCCTTCTCGCGGCAGGCGGGGTCGATTGCTATTACGAGCACGGCCTCAACGCGTGGGACTGGGCCGCGGGCGCGCTGATCGCGGTGGAGGCGGGTGCCGTCGTGAAGCATCCCGGCCTGGGCGCGGCGTCGGCGGAAGGTGAACTGGTCGCCGCCGCGGCTCCGACCGTGGCGGAGGAGTTCTTCGCGGCGCTCGAGGCGCGGGACGCGCTGGGGCCGATCAGCAGGCGCGCCCGCTGAGCGACTGCAGCGTCGCCGCGTCGACGCCTTCGCCGGACTGCAGGGTCTCCATGGCGGAACGCACCGGCCCGGAATCGTCGAGGCCGCGGAAGCCCGAGCCCAGGGCGACGTCGACGGAACTGTCCTCGCGGGCGTCGTGGACCAGCTCGAGGCAGGGGAAGACGGCGTGCAGCGTGGCTCCGTGCGGCGCGAATCCGGCACCGAAACGCAGCTGGCCGTAGCAATTCAAGTCGAGGTCGGGGCTGAGCGGATCATTGCCGACCGCGCCCTCGGGCACCGTCGCGAAACCGAGGCCCACGAGGCCCTCCGAGACCTCCATGGCCTGGCCGGACTCGCCGTTGGCGTTGAGCACGCGCACCGGAATGTCCCGCGGGGGTGCCGGTGCCTCGCCCAAGAGGTCCGCGGCGGAGACGACGGCGGCCGCATCGGGATGGTGGCACGCGACGCTGGTCGCCTCCACCGTCCGCGTGAATGCGAGGGCCCAGGCGACGACTGCCACCACCGCGAAAATGGCGACGATGATGCCGTAAGGGGCGACATTGCGGCGCCGGGGCGCGCTCGGCTGACGATGCGTCATGGTGGCAATGCTAGCCGGGGGCGGGTGGCCACCATTCACTCGTGTCGCAATGGTGTTAAATACCGCCGTCTACCAGGGGATATGACAGATTCTGAGAATTGCCCTAATATCCGCGAAGAATACGGCGCAACACACGGAGTGCCGCGACCCCACTGGAGGAGGGCCGAAAAATGGCTGTCGATTACGATTCGCCCCGCACTCGCGAAGACGAGGACATCGCCACCGATTCGCTCGAGGGCCTGCAGGCCGCCGGCGACGACAAGCGCATCGCCGACGATGACGACGGCGAGATCGTGGAGCCCTACGAGCTCCCCGGCGCCGACCTGTCCGGTGAGGAGCTGGAGATCTCCGTCGTCCCGCGACAGGACGACGAGTTCACGTGCGGCTCCTGCTTCCTGGTGCAGCACCGCTCCATGATGGCGCACGATCCGGGCGACGGTTTCCCGATCTGCCGCGACTGCGCCTGATTCACCCGGGCCGGGGGCTCCCCGGCCCGTCCCGCGCACGGCGAAACCCGCGCCCGGATCACCCTGCAGGTGATTCCGATGGCGCGGGTTCGTCGTATGGGGCGAGTCCGCGAGTCCTTTACGCGGACCGGCGGTCGGTGCCCAGGAACGCGTCGAGCAGAGCCTCCGGCTTGCGCGTGGACACCAGCCAATAGGGGGTGGGGTCGTCGGGGTCGTCGAGGACGAGCAGCACCATGGTGCGCACCCAGCTGTGGGTGACCAGGAAGGCCGCCGGGTCGAGCTGGCGGCCCAACGCATTGCGGTGGGCCGACTCCGGCACGACGAGCGACTTGGACACCACGGACGCGGGCAGCACCGCCGAACCGGCGTGGAGCCATCGTTCGCCGGAGGAGTCCACTTCGACCGACACCTTCGTCTTCGACAGCGTGACCAGGATCCACAGGCCGATGGCGGTGATGATGAGCCCGCCGACGATCAACCAGAGGATGCTGCGGTTGAACGCGACCTGCGCCGTGCAGACGATGATCGCCGGAATCGCCAGCGCCCAGTACCACCAGGGCACCCACAGACGTTCCCGGTAGATGATGTCGCCGCCGGCGGCCGTCATGGTGTCGTCAGAAGTGCTCACGGACGTTCATTCTACCCGTCGCGTTTCGGGGGTCGACCCCGGTGCGTATCGTCTGGGGGCGTGAACGATGATCGCACGCCAAACACCGCCCACGCCGAGCCCGTTCGGGTCCGGTTGCTCACCGTCGACGCCGTCGCCCCCGTTCGGGCGCATCACGACGACGCCGGCGTCGACCTGTCCTCGGCGGAGGATCTCGTGCTCGATCCGGGCGAGCGCGCCCTGGTCGGCACGGGCATCGCCATCGCCCTGCCGGCGGGGACCGTCGGGCTCATCCACCCGCGGTCCGGGCTCGCCGCGCGTGCGGGCCTTTCCATCGTCAACGCCCCCGGCACCGTCGACGCCGGATACCGCGGTGAAATCAAGATCAGTCTCATTAACCTCGACCCGCGGGAACCGATCGTCATCGCCAAGGGCGACCGCATCGCCCAGCTGCTGGTGCAGAAGGTGGAGCTGAGCCCCTTCGTCGTCGTCGACGAGCTCGACGCCACCGATCGCGGCGATCGGGGCCATGGCTCGACCGGCGTCGCGGGGGCCCCGCCGGCCCGCGCCTGAGCCCGGGGCGGATGCGCGACCTCGATCTCCGACGCCGTTCCACGACCCCATGGGACGGCCCCGGACGCGGGTTGCCGTTACGCTGAACATCACTAGAGCGAACAGAGACGTCGGCAAGCACGCGCGACCGGGACCATCCCCGGCCCGCAGGGGCCGGCCGACGCGCGACACTCAATCGACAATTAGGGAGACCATGGCCATGTGGCCCTTCGGCAACAAGAAGAACACCGACCCCGCCACCGCCACCGACGGCGACGCCACCACAGACGCCGTGACCGACGGCGCCCCCGGTGAGGCGACCGTCGACCGCGGCACCGTGAACCCCGTGGGCGACCCCCGCGAGGATGGCTTGCAGCCGGTCGAGTCCGGGCCCTTCGACGTCGCCGACGCGAAGCCGGAGGAGTTCGACTTCTCGGACTTCGCCAAGGCGAGCGTCAACCTCGGCTCCGTGCTGCTCGCCGTGCCCCACGTGGGCGACATCCAGGTGGAGATGGGCCCGCAGGGGCCGACGATGCTCCACGTGGTGACCCCCTCCGGCCGCATCACCCCGGTCGCGTTCGCCGCGCCGACCTCGGGTGGCCTGTGGGGGACCTCGAGCCGCGAGATCGCCGACGGCCTGTCGAAGGACGGGCTCGACGTCCACTTCGAGGACGGTCCGTGGGGCGAGGAGGTCGTGGGCGTGCGCGACGAGATGCAGATGCGCATCATCGGCGCCGACGGCCCGCGCTGGATGATGCGCCTGACGCTGTCCGGCCCCGTCGACACCGCCGACGAGCTGGCCGAGGTCGGCCGCGGCATGATGGCACGCTGCTTCGTCAGCCGCGGCGACAACCCGATGCCCGCGGGCCAACCGCTGCCGGTGACCTTGCCGGTCGCCATGGCCGAGCAGATCCGCCAGGCCTACGCCCAGCAGCAGGCGTCCCAGCAGGGCCAGCAGAACCCGCAGGGCCAGCAGGGCCAGCAGGGCTAGCCCGGACGGCGGAACCGCCGGGGGCGGCGTCCCCGCCGCACCGGCACAATGCGCGCCACCTGCACGGCCCGCGCCACTTGCACGACCCGCGTCACCTGCACGACCCGTATTTCCCGCAGATCCAGGAGGATCGCCATGAGCACCCCGGCCCACGACCCCACCATCATCGAGGCGGTCGTCGACCGGCCCGCGCATGGCGGCGAGTCGATCGCACTCCTCGACGGCAGGGTGATCCTCGTCCGCGGGGCCATCCCCGGGGAGAGGATCCGCATCGCGCTCGACGACGCCGACGCGAAGCTGTGGAGGGGAGAGGCCGTCGAAATCCTCGATCCGTCGCCGCACCGCATCGAACCGCGGTGCGCCGCCGCGGCCGCCGGAGCGGGCTGCTGCGATCTCGGCCACGTCGACCCCGCCCACGCCCCCGAGCTCAAGCGCGACGTGCTCCTCGACGCGCTGCGGCGCATCGGCCGCTTCGACGTCGCGGACCTGCCCGAACCGTCGGTCACCGCTTTGTCCCCGGCGACCGGTTGGCGCACGCGCGTCCGCCTCGGCGTCGATGAAGAAGGCCGCGCGGGCCTGCGCAAGCGCAAGTCCCGCGACGTGGTGGCGGGCGCGGAGTGCGCGCAAGACGTTCCCGGCTTGACGACGGGTCTCGGAGAGGCCGGCGCCGTGCCCGCCGGGGGAGAGCTCCACGTCGTCCGCGACGCCGACGGCGACCGCCACGTGCTGCACGTGATCGGCAAGGGCCGCAAGCGCCGGGTCACCCAGGTGGAGGGTTCGCCGACCGCCGTCGAGCGCATCGGCGACCGCGAATTCGGCGTGCCCGTCGACGGCTTCTGGCAGGCCCACTCCGCCGCCGCCGGACACTACGTCGGCCGCATCGGCGAGCTGCTGCCGGCAACCCCGGGCGGTCGCGCATGGGATCTGTACGGGGGCGTCGGCGTGTTCGCAGCCGCGCTGGCCGATCTCGTCGGAGCCGACGGCAAGGTCACGTCCGTGGAATCCTTCGCCCAGGCCGCCACGGTCGGCCGAGAGGCGCTGGACGGTTTGCCCGTGGAGTTCCGCACCTCACGGGTGGAGACGGTCGTCGGCAAGCTGGGGCACAAGGTCGACCTGGTGGTCCTCGACCCGCCGCGCACGGGCGCCGGCGCGCAGACCGTCAAGGCCATCGCCGCGGCGCGCCCGGCGAAGGTCCTCCACATCGGCTGCGACCCCGCGACTTTCGCCCGCGACGCCCGCACATGGGCCGACTGCGGCTACCGCATCGAATCCATCGAGGTCGTCGACGCTTTCCCGGGCACGCACCACCTGGAGACCATCGCGGTGCTGGCCCCCGCAACCTGACCGCGCGAGGTGGGCCCCGGCCGCCGCACGGCGCGACTCGTGAGGCGTGCCTTAGCCACCGGGCGGCTCGCTCGCCCGTAGTATTGAAAGACCATCCCGGTCATTTCGCCGGGTCGCCGAGACGTGAAAGGAACGGGTACCGGTTCATGGCTCTCCTCGAATCGATCAACTCACCCGCCGACGTGCGCGCGCTGCGCCCGGAGCAACTCGATGATCTGGCATCGGAAATCCGCGAGTTCCTCGTGGAGAAGGTGTCCGCGACCGGTGGGCACCTCGGCCCGAACCTCGGCGTCGTGGAGTTGACCATGGCGCTGCACCGCGTCTTCGACTCGCCGACGGACCCGATCATCTTCGACACCGGACACCAGGCCTACGTGCACAAAATGCTCACCGGCCGCACCGGCGACTTCGATTCGCTGCGGCAGAAGGACGGCCTGTCCGGCTACCCGTGCCGTGCGGAGAGCCCCCACGACTGGACCGAATCCTCGCATGCGTCGGCCGCGCTGTCGACGGCCGACGGCCTGGCCAAGGGCTTCGACATCCGCGGCGAGCACCACCGCCACGTCGTCGCCGTCGTCGGCGACGGCGCCCTGACGGGCGGCATGTGCTGGGAGGCGCTCAACAACATCGCCGCCGGCAAGGACCGCTCCGTGGTCATCGTGGTCAACGACAACGGCCGCAGCTACTCGCCGACGATCGGCGGCCTGGCCGAAAACCTCGCCGCCCTGGCGCTGCAGCCCGCCTACGACATGGTCATGCGCCAGGGGAAGTCCGGCCTGCAGCGCCTCGGCCCGGTCGGCGATTTCCTCGCGCGCATCGTCTACGGCGCCAAGGAGGGTCTGAAGTCGACGGTCATGCCGCACGAGATGTTCTCCGACCTCGGCCTGAAGTACATGGGACCCTTCGACGGCCACAACATCCGTTCGCTCGAGAACGCCCTGCGCCACGCGCGCGAGTTCGGCGGCCCCGTCATCGTCCATGCGAAGACGAACAAGGGCCGCGGCTTCGCCCCGGCGGAGGCCAATGAGGCCGACCTCATGCACGCCACCGGCGTCATCGACCCCATCACCGGCGAGTCGAAATCGAGCCCCGTGCGCGATTGGACGACGGTCTTCGCCGAGGAACTGGTGAAGCTCGGCGACGAACGCGACGACATCGCGGCGATCACCGCCGCCATGGCCGGCCCGACGGGTCTGGCGAAGTTCGGCAAGGCGCATCCCGACCGCTTCTTCGACGTCGGCATCGCCGAGCAGCATGCCGTGACGTCCGCGTCGGGCCTGGCGCTGGCGGGCATGCACCCCGTGGTCGCGATTTACTCGACCTTCCTCAACCGCGCCTTCGACCAGCTGCTCATGGACGTCGCCCTGCTGAAGCTGCCGGTCACGCTGGTCCTCGACCGCGCGGGCATCACGGGTTCCGACGGCGCGAGCCACAACGGCGTGTGGGACATGGCGCTGACGTCGATCGTCCCGGGCATCCGGGTCGCCGCCCCGCGCGATGGCGCGCGGCTGGTGGAGGAGCTCCGCGAGGCCGTCGACGTCACCGACGGCCCCACCGTCGTGCGTTTCCCGAAGGGCAAGGTCGGTGATGACGTGGAGGCGGTCGAGCGCACCGCCGACGGCGTCGACGTTCTCCACCGCAGCCGCGAGGACGGCGGCGACGTGCTCATCGTCGCGGTCGGCTCCTTCGCCGGCGCCGCCGCCGAGGCCGCCCGCACCCTCGAGGACGAGGGCGTCGACGTCACCGTCGTCGATCCGCGATGGGTCGTGCCCGTTCCGGGCGACATCGTGGCCATGGTCGAAAACCACGGCATGGTCGTCGTCGTGGAGGACGGCGTGGTGCACGCGGGCGTCGGCTCCCTGTTGGGCGACGTGCTGCGCGCGTCGGCGATCGACGTGCCCATGCGCCAGTTCGCGGTGCCCCAGAAGTTCCTGGACCACGCCTCGCGCGGCGAGATCCTCGATGAGCTCGGCCTGACCGCCGGCGCCATCGCCGACGACGTGTCGGAGTGGTGGGCGGACCTCGCCCGGGATTAGTCAGGGACCAGGCCAGACCGGTCAGGGGCCAGGCCGGGCTCAGCCCAGCGGCTGCCTGCGCGGCAGGAGGACGGCCTCGGACACGAGGCCGGCCATGACGTCCACCTGCCACGGGCGTGCCCCCAGCTTCGCCAGCAGGGCGCGGACCTCGCCGTCGGTGCGCGGTACCGCCACGTCATCTCTGCTTCCGGCCCGACTTCCTCCTGCGCCGCCGCCTGCACCGGACATGATCCACGCCACCTCGCGCAGATCCGAGGGGCGGAACAGGGTTTCGGGGGCGATCGCCAGGTCCTCGGCCAGCAGCTCGTGGCCGTGTTTCAGGGCCTCCAGGACGGCCGCGGCCTCGGGTGCGCGCTCTTCCCAGGTGCGGTGGTGGGGGCGGGGCTTGCCCTTCGGGCGCTCGCGCGCCGGCCATTCCTCGCGCGGCAGCGCCAGCGCGGCCCGCAGCTCGCCCATCCACAGTTTCGCGGCGCCGCGCCGCCGGCGGGGGAACCCCTTCAGGGCGGTCAGTTCGCTTTCGGTGCGCGGCAGCTTTTCGGCGATCAGGGCCAGCACGTCGTGGGGCAGGACGGACACGGGGGAGACGTCGCGCTCGCGGGCCATCCGGTCCCGCGCCAGCCACAGTTCACGGCCCGCCACCAGCTGCTCCGGCCGCTTCAGCTTGCCGACGCCGCGCATCGACCGCCATTTCTCGCCGTCGTCCGCGGCGTGCGTCCCGGGGGCGTGGGCCAGACGAACCGCCTCGGATTCCTGGCGCAGCCAGTCGATCCGGTCGAGTTCTGCGAGGGCGGTGCTCAAGGCGTCGGAAAGCTCCACCAGAAGTTCCACGTCCAAAGCGGCGTAGTCGAGCCAATCGGCGGGCAACGGCCGCGTCGACCAATCCTCGCGACCGTGGCCCTTGGCCAGGGCCACGCCGAGGAGCTCCTCGGTCATGGCCGCGAGGTTGACCTTGGGCAGGCCGAGGAGGCGGCCGGCTATCTCGGTGTCCATCAGGTTGCCGGGGTACAGCCCGAGGTCGGCCAGACAGGGGAGGTCGGACACCGCGGCGTGGACGACCCAGTCGAGGGGGTTGAGGGCGTCGGCCAGGCCCGCCTCCGCGATGGCGCCGGGCATCGTCTCGGGGTCGACGAGGATCGTGCCGGCGCCCTCGCGGCGCAGCTGCACCAGGAACGCGCGGTCGTCGTAGCGGTAGGCGGAGGCCCGTTCGGTGTCGACGGCCAACGGGCCGCTGCCCGAGGCCAGAAGTCGTCCCGCATCGGCGATCTCGTCGGCGGTGACCAAGACGTCGGGGGTTCCGCCGCGGGGCGAGAGCAGGGCTGCGCACATGAGGACGAGCTTAACCCCGCTGGTGAATGCGCCCCACGTGACGCGCGGGGGATCGGACGGGGGGAGGTGATCGGGGACACGCGAAATTGGATTAGGTTGGGGCAGCCTTTGTTGTGTTAGCGTGTCCTAAGCCCCGGAGGGAAGCGCTCGTTTCCTTCCGGGCATCCCACTGACGTATTGGGGACGCGGCCCGCTTCACGCCGGCAGGACGTCCGAAACATCGAGGAGTCAATTTCTTGATCACCACGCTTCGCCGCCGCACCGTGGCCGTCGCCGCGGCCGCCGCGCTGACCTTCGGCCTCGTCGCCTGCTCCGACGATTCGAACGGCGGCACCGAGGCCGCCGCCAACGGCGAGACCGCCACCGTGCAGATCGAGGACAACTTCGGCACCCAGACGGTCACCGTCCCCGCCGAGAACGTCGTCGCCACCGACAACCGCGTCTTCCGCACCCTGGAGGACTGGGGGATCGAGCTCGCGGCCGCGCCCGTCAACCTGATGCCGCCGAACCTCGACTACAAGACCAACGACTCCATCGTGAACCTGGGCACGCACCGCGAGCCCGACCTGGAGGCCGTCGTCGCCGTCGAGCCGGACCTGATCATCAACGGCCAGCGCTTCGCGCAGTACGGCGAGGACTTCGCCAAGCTCGCCCCCGAGGCCGCCATCGTCGACCTGACGCCGCGCGAGGACAAGCCGTTCGACGAGGAGCTGCGCCGCCAGACCACCGCCCTGGGCGAGATGTTCGGCAAGCAGGACGAGGCCGACAAGCTCATCGAGGACTTCGACAAGTCCATCGAGCGCGCCAAGGCCGCCTACGACAAGCAGGACAAGGTCATGGGCGTCATCACCTCCGGCGGCAACGTCAACTACGCCGCCCCGGGCTCCGGCCGCTCCCTCGGCCCGATCTTCCAGATCCTCGGCCTGACCCCGGCCCTGGAGGTCGAGAACGCCTCCACCGACCACGAGGGCGACGACATCTCCGTCGAGGCCATCGCGGACTCCAACCCGGACATCATGCTCGTCATGGACCGCGACGCCGCCACCGCCGAGAACAACGGCGAGGAGTACACCCCGGCCAACGAGCTGATCGCCAACTCCGCCGCGCTGAAGAACGTCACCGCGGTGACCGAGGATCGCATCATCTACATGCCGCAGTACACTTACGTGGATGAGGGCATCCAAACCTACACCGAGTTCTTCAACTCCCTGGCCGACGCCCTGGAGAAGAAGTAGCGCCCGCGGCGCGAACCCCACCCGGTTCGCGCCATCGGTCGGATCTGGCCCGGCGACGCCACGGCGCCGCGGGGCCATGTCACGTCCGGTGACGCGATGCCCGCAGACATCCCGTGCCTACCCCGCAATCCGAGAGCCGTAACCGAATGACCGCACCGAGCACGAACCCGCCTGCCGCGCACGACGCGCGGAACGGCGCCGACCCCGCAGCCGCCCCCGCGGCGGCGAAGGGTCGGCTTTTCACATGGCCCCTGCTGATCGGCATCCTGGTCACCGCGGGGTTGGTGGCCACGTCGCTGTTCATCGGCGTCTACGACATCTTCGGCGCCGACGACGGCGCCGAGATGTTCGGCATCACCCGCGTGCCCCGCACCATCGCCCTGGTGTTGGCCGGTGCGGCGATGGCGATGTGCGGCCTGGTGATGCAGCTGCTCACGCAGAACCGCTTCGTCGAGCCGACGACCACCGGCACCACCGAATGGGCGGGCCTGGGCCTGCTGCTGGTGATGATCGTCGCCCCCGAGTCGTCGATCCTGGTGAAGATGACCGCCGCCGTCATCGCGGCCTTCCTGGGCACCATGGTGTTCTTCGCGTTCCTGCGCCGGGTCACCCTGCGCTCGTCGGTCATCGTCCCCATCGTCGGCATGATGCTCGGCGCCGTCGTCGGCGCGGTCTCGAGCTACATCGCGCTGTCCACGAACATGCTGCAGAGCCTGGGCATCTGGTTCGCGGGGTCGTTCACCTCCGTGCTCAAGGGCCAGTACGAGCCGCTGTGGCTCGTCGCCGTGGTCGTGGTCCTCGTATTCTTCGTCGCCGACCGCTTCACCGTCGCCGGCCTGGGCGAGGAGATCGCCACCAACGTCGGCCTCAACTACCGCCGCATCGTGTTCATCGGCACGGGCCTCATCGCCATCGCCACGGGCATCGTCACGGTCGTCGTCGGCAACCTGCCCTTCCTCGGGCTCATCGTCCCCAACATCGTGTCCATGTTCCGCGGCGACGACCTCCGCTCGAACCTGCCGTGGGTGTGCCTGCTGGGCATTTCGGTGGTCACGGTCTGCGACATCATCAGCCGCATCATCATCCGCCCGTTCGAGATCCCGGTGTCCACGATCCTCGCGATCGTCGGCGCCGTGGTCTTCATCACCCTGCTGCTGCGCCAGCGCCGCCGCGCATGAACCGCCGGAGCCGAGAGGAGCGAACCATGAGCACCGCGATCGACCGCACGACCCCGGAGTTGCCGGAAGACGCCTTCGCCGAGTTTTCGGAGGTCGCCGGCATCGACGAGTTCGACGTCGCCGACGCCGCGCCGGAAAAGGACGGCGAGGCGAAGAAGAGCGCCGACCGCCCCGGCACCGGCCCGCTGCCGACGTCGCGCGCCCGGAAGCGCTACTGGATCATCTTCGGCGTTCTGGCCCTCCTGGCGCTGGGCTTCGCGACGGCCAACCTCGCCTGGGGCAACCCCATGCCCTTCGGCTCCCGCGGCTTCTGGCTCATCGCCGAGATGCGCCTGAGCAATCTCGCCGTCATGCTGGTCGTCGCGTTCTGCCAGGCCACGGCCACGGTGGCGTTCCAGACGGTGACGCACAACCGCATCCTGACGCCGTCGATCATGGGCTTCGAGTCCCTGTACGTGGTCATCCAGACCGCCGCGGTGTTCTTCATCGGCGCCGCCGGCGTCGCCGCGATCACGGGCACCCCGCAGTTCCTGGGCCAGGTCGCGGTGATGGTGGTCTTCTCCGCCATCCTCTACGGCTGGCTGTTCGGCGGCCGCTTCGGCAACCTGCAGATCATGCTGCTGGTCGGCATCATCCTCGGCGGCGGCATGGGCGCGCTGTCGACGTTCATGCAGCGCATGCTCACCCCCAGCGAGTTCGACGTGCTCACCGC
>NZ_DURI01000169.1 GCF_012837295.1 Corynebacterium sp.
CCGTCGCAGACCTCACAGGGGACGTACACGTCCGGCAGGAAGTTCATCTCGATCTTCAGCGTGCCGTCGCCGCGGCACGCCTCGCACCGGCCGCCCTTGACGTTGAAGCTGAATCGGCCCGGCTTGTAACCGCGGACCTTCGACTCCTGAGTGTCTGCGAAGAGATTGCGGATCTTGTCGAACACGCCGGTGTACGTCGCCGGATTCGACCGCGGCGTGCGGCCGATCGGCGACTGGTCGACCTGCACCAGCTTGTCCAGCTGATCCAGCCCTTCCACCCGGGTGTGCCGCCCCGGCACCTGGCGGGCGCCGTTGAGCTCGTTGGACATGACCTTCGCCAGGATTTCGTTGACCAGCGTCGACTTGCCGGAACCGGACACGCCCGTCACGCAGGTGAGCAATCCCAGCGGGAAATTCACGTCGACGTTCTTCAGGTTGTTTTCGCGGGCGCCCCGCACCGTCACCAACCGGTCGAAATCCACCGGGCGGCGCATCTCGGGTGGCAGGATCTTCCGCTTGCCGGACAGGTACTCGCCGGTGATCGACCCCTCGGCGTCGAAAATGCCGTCCGGCACGCCCGAGTAGACGATCTCGCCGCCGTACTCGCCGGCCCGCGGGCCGATGTCGACCAGCCAATCGCCCTCGCGGATCGTGTCCTCGTCATGCTCGACGACAATGAGCGTGTTGCCCAGGTCGCGGAGCTTCTTCAGCGTCTGGATCAGCCGGTGGTTGTCGCGCTGGTGCAGGCCGATCGACGGCTCGTCGAGGACGTAGAGGACGCCCGCCAGACCCGATCCGATCTGCGTGGCCAAGCGGATTCGCTGCGCTTCGCCGCCGGACAGCGTCCCCGCCGACCGGGCGAGCGACAGGTAGTCGAGGCCGACGTCGAGGAGGAACCGCAGGCGCGCCTGCACCTCCCGCAGCACGCGACCGGCGATCATCTCCTCGCGCTTGCCCAAGGTCAGGGCATCGAGGAACGCCGAGCAATCCGCCACGGACATCTCGGTCAAACCCGCGATGGACTTTTCGCCGAACTCCTCCGACATCAAGGTCACCGACAGGATCTCCGGGCGCAGTCGCGAACCGCCGCACGACGTGCACGGCACCTCGCGCATGTACCCCTGGTAGCGCTCCTTCTGCGACTCGCTGTCCGCCTGCTCGAGCTTGCGGTGCAGGTAGGGCATGACGCCCTCGAACGGCGCCGTGTATTCGCGGGTCCGGCCGTACCGGTTGCGGTACCGGACGCTGATCTTGTGCTTGGACCCGTGCATCAGCGCCTTGTGCTGCGTTTTCGTCAGATCCTGCAGCGGCGTCTGCGGATCGAACCCCATCGCATCGGCCAGGCCCGCGATGAGCTTCTCGAAGTACTTCTTGTTCAGGGTCCGGTTCCACGGCCCGATCGCCTCCGTCACCGGCTTCGACGGGTCCGGGATGATGAGGTCCTCGTCGACCTCGAGCTTCGTGCCCAGACCATCGCAGACCGGGCACGCGCCGTACGGGGAGTTGAAGGAGAACGACCGCGGCTCGAGCTCCTCGATGTCGATGCGGTGGCCGTTGGGGCACGAGATGTTCTCGGAAAAGCTCTGGAGCCGGTTCGGGTCATCGTCGTCGAGCCCCACCGCGTCGACGACGACCACGCCTCCCGCCAACCGCAGCGCCGTCTCGACGGAGTCGGTGAGCCGCTGCTTCTGCGACGCCTTGACCTGCAGGCGGTCCACAACGACGTCGATGTCGTGCTTGACCTGCTTCTCCAGCGTCGGCGGATCCGTGAGCCGGTGCATCTCGCCGTCGACGACGACGCGCGCGTAACCCTCCGCCGCGAGCTCCGCGAAAAGGTCCACGAACTCGCCCTTGCGCGTTCGCACCACCGGGGCCAGCACCTGGAACTTCGTGCCCTCCGGCATCGCCAGCACCTGGTCGACGATCTGCTGCGGCGTCTGCGACGAAATGACCTCGCCGCAGGTCGGGCAATGCGCCGTGCCCGTGCGGGCGAACAGCAGGCGGAGGTAGTCGTAGACCTCCGTGATGGTGCCGACCGTCGAGCGCGGATTGCGGTTCGTCGACTTCTGATCGATGGACACCGCGGGCGACAGCCCCTCGATCAGCTCCACTTCGGGCTTTTCCATCTGCCCCAGGAACATGCGGGCATAGGAGCTCAGCGACTCGACGTACCTGCGCTGGCCCTCCGCGAAGATCGTGTCGAACGCCAGCGACGACTTGCCGGAACCCGACAGGCCAGTGAAGACGACCATCTTGTCGCGGGGCAGATCGATGTCGACGCCCTTGAGGTTGTGTTCCCGGGCACCACGGACGATGAGCCGTTCGGCCAACGTGCGCACCTTTCCTAGTCGGATTCG
>NZ_DURI01000170.1 GCF_012837295.1 Corynebacterium sp.
AGTAGAAGGTGCGGGCCAGGGGTGTGGCCCGCTTCGATGGCAGATCAGCTCCAGCGATCACATGACAATGCAGTTTTGATCCGTACTCGCATTCCCGGGGGAATCGACATGGCATTCGACCATGACGTACACGAAGACACCGAAGAACAACCGCCACCGCGCAAGAGGTGGGTGACCGAACGTGATGAACCGGCGACCAACTTCGCCCGTGCCCGCAATATCGCAGAGCTGGAACTCTCCATCGCCGTGGCACCGGCCGGCAATGCCGACGTCGACTCCCATGTGGCGGCGATCGGCACCCGCATCGGCGCCGGCAAGCGCCGGTCGGTGGGTTACTGCGATGTCGGCGTCATGCTGCGGCGCATGCCCAAGGTCTGTGAGTTCTGCAGATCAGGTGCGCTGCCGCATGAACGGCTGCGGACCATCGCCGGTGCCATCGTCGCCGTGACGGACGACAACATCGGCGAGGTGGAGCGGAAGTTCCTCGACTACCTGACCCCCAACAAGGACTTCCAGGCCCTGCCCGGCCCCTTCGTCTTCGCCCGGGAGCTCCGCCGGATCGTGGAGAAGATCGAACCCATCTCCACCCCACCCGACGAAGACGAGACCAAGCCGATCAAGGGCGAGTCGTACAGCGTCGACAACGAGTACCCCAGCGAGTACGGCGAGCTGTACGCCATCCTGCGCAAGGACAGGTTGGCGGAGTTCGACGCCACCGTCCGCGCCATCCGCGACGCGAAGATCAAAGCCGGGCAGGACTGCTCCCTGGCCGACGCCATGATGGCCATGGCCCGCGGCGACTTCGCAGGGGCGAAAGTGAGCATGAACATCTACGTCGACGGTGACGCCGACGAGAACACCCTCCAAGTCTGGCTCGACGGTGCCGGCTGGTTGTCGAACCTGGTGTCCAAGGAGTGGTTGGCCCGGGCCCACGAGGTGCGGCTGTCGTCGGATTCGCAGACCGGCGGATATGTTCCCACCGACGCGCAGAAGGCCCGTGTGCGTGGTCGTGATGGTGGGTGCCGGTTTCCGGGGTGTGATGTCCCGGCGCATCGGTGCCAGATCGACCATGTCATCAACTACGACGCGGCAGATTCGATCCGCGGGGCGCCCGGCATGGTCATCGGCAAGGGATCAGGCGGAGATTCAGGTGGAGGCACGGCGTTCATCGCCGGGGACGGCGAGAACAATCTCGGCGTGACGGCCACATGGAATTTGCAGTGCCTATGCCAGCACCACCACAACCTCAAGACCAGCAAGCACTGGCGCGCAGTCATGCATGACGATGGGTCGGTGACGTGGGTCGATCACACCGGCGCAGCATTTGCCACGACGGTTCCGCATGGGCCGGTCGCGCATGTGAAGCGGCAGACCTTCGATCAGCGGGCGACGCGGGTGGCGTCGACGATCCACCGGGACAACGAAGAGAAGCTTCGCGCCGAAGCCGATGCAGCCGAGGTGTTGAGGCAAGCCGAGATCGATGCGGCACTGCGCAAGCATGCCCGGGAAACCAGGCATTACGAAGAGGAGCTGGCGGACTTCATAGCGGGGCCGATCAACTCCACCGACCCCGCCACTGCAGCCGAAGCGATGGCACTGGCCGACGCCGCCGATGACGGGTGGCCGACGGTCGATGATGAGCTGTGGTCGCGGCAGTCGGTGCCGGCGGGAGGGGTCTGGCGCTGGGGAAGCGAGGGGCCGACGTGTCGTCGGGCGAACCTCGACACAAACTGGTCGATGGTTCCGAAGCCGCCGGCGCCGCTGGGGCCGGATCCCTCAATCCCGTTCTAGCGATCCCGTTTCGGCCAAAGAAGCCCGGCAATCCGTTTCCAGAGATGCGGGCAACACGGCGGGAATGGGCGGGAGCGGCCCTACTCGCCGCGGGCCGCCTCGACCATCTCGTCCCACTCGACGATCTTCTTGCGCTCGCGGCCCTCGGCCTCGCCCAGCTTCCGCTCGGCGGCGTCGAGGGAGTACCAGCCGTCCCAGGTCACGAAGGGGACGCCCTTGGACTCCAGGAACGCCAGGGCCTCATCCTCGCCGGGCTTCGACGGGGCGAAAGTATTGCCGGCGTCGTAATCCTCCAGCAGGTTCGCGACCGTCTCATTGGCGTCGCCCTTGGTGTTGCCGATCAGGCCGACCGGGCCACGCTTGACCCAACCGGTGGTGTACAGGCCGGTGATGTGGTCGGCACCCTCCTCTGCGCCGTCGAGGACGCGGCCGCCGGCATTGGGGATGACGGCCTTGCGGTCATCGAACGGAATGCCCGGCAGTGCGTCCGAGCGGTAACCGACGGCGCGGTACACCGCACCGACCGGCCAATCGGTGAACTCGCCGGTGCCGCGGACGCCGCCGTTGCCGTCGAGCTCCATGCGCTCGGTGCGGATGCCCGACACCTTGCCGTCCTCGCCGAGGATCTCCACCGGAGACTCGAAGAAGTGGATGAACAGCTTGTGCGGCGCGCCCTTCGGGTCGCGGATCGCGTAATTCTCGATGATCGAGCAGACCTGGTCCACGATCTTCGACTCGCGGCGGCTCGACTCCGACACGGCGTCGTAATCGATGTCCTCCGGATTCACCACGACCTCGATGGTCGGGGAGTGATCCAGCTCCTTCAGCTCCAACGGGGTGAACTTCGCCTGCGCAGGGCCGCGGCGGCCGAACACGTGGACCTCGCGGGCCTTGTTGGTGCGCAGGGTCTCGTACACGTTGTCCGGGATCTCGGTGACGTGCAGCTCATCGCCCGTCTTCGCCAGGATGCGGGCGACGTCCAGGCCGACGTTGCCCACGCCGACGACGGCGACGGACTCGGCGGACAGGTCCCAATCGCGCTTGAACAGCGGATTGCCGTCGTAGAAGCCGACGAACTCGCCGGCGCCGTGGTGCCCGTCGAGGTCCGCGCCGGGGATGTCCAGGTCGCGGTCGCCGACGGCGCCGGTCGCGAACACGACGGCGTCGTAAAGCTCCTTGAGCTCGTCGAGCGTGACGTCCTCGCCGAACTCGACGTTGGCGATCAACCGGACCTCGGGCTTGTCCAGCACCCGGTGCAGGCTTTTGATGATGCCCTTGATGCGCGGGTGATCCGGCGCCACGCCGTAGCGGATCAGGCCGAACGGCGCGGGCATCTTCTCGTACAAGTCGATGCTGACCTCGCGCCCGGACTTCATCAGGGCATCGGAGGCGTAGACGCCGGCGGGGCCGGAACCGATGATGGCGACGCGAAGGGGACGGGACATGCTGAGTTGAACCTGCTCTTCTCGGTGGAGGGATTTCCGCACCATAGTAATGGGGCCACCTGAGAACCTCCATGTTGGGTGAGGTGAACCTAACCCGTACCGTTTTAAAGTGTGAGCCTGGTCACGTGGGGCGCGTGACACGTGCGGGTTTCCGGCGGTAGTTTGGCTTACAGGGGTACCCGAGAAGGATTCGCCATTGCGCCCGGTATGTAAGGTGACTCACAATTCGGGCAGAGAATGAACCAAGACTCACTGATCCCCGGGACTCGCCGAGCGAGTCGGAGCCGGGTCCACAGGCGTGCGCCCAGCCCGGCGCATCGGAAAGGACACAAACCGTGAGCGAGAATTCGAACGCCACCACCGCAGTGCTGGTCACCTCCGTCGATCAGGCCGGAGACCACCGCGAGGTGATCGAGGCGGTGTCCTCCGCACTCGGCGGCGCCCGCCTGGTGCACACGGTCGGCGGCCCCGGGGGCGCCACCGCGGACGAGGTCGTGGGCAACCCCGACCACGCCCTCGGGCAGATCGTCACCGCCGTCGAGGCCGAGCGCGCCTCCGGCGAGCAGCCGATGATCCTCACCGCCACCGGCAACCTGGACTTCGACGCCCGCGTCGCCGCCGTCACCGGTTCCGGCGTCATCCTCGTCGCCGACGGCGAGGGCTGCTCCGATGATGCGGCCCTGACCCGCATCCGCATGGCCGTCGCCGAGCTCCGCGCCCGCTACGCCGCGCCGCTGGCCGTCGTGCTCACCGGGCAGGTGGACAAGGCCCCGAAGCTCGACGTGCCGGTGGTTTCGCTTGACGACGCCGACGCGCTGAAGTCCGCCGTCTTCGCCCCGGTCCCGGTGATCATGACACCGCAGCGCTTCCAGTGGTGGCTGCTGCAGCAGGCGAAGGAGAACCGCCGCCACATCGTGCTGCCGGAGGGCGAGGACGACCGCATCCTCATCGCCGCCAACGAGCTGCTGGCCTCCGACATCTGCGACCTGACCATCCTGGGCGACCCGGAGTTCATCAAGGATCGCGCCCGCGTCCTCAGCCTCGACCTGTCCAAGGCGGCGCTGATGGACCCGGCCACCTCGGAGCACCTCGACGCGTTCGCCGAGGAGTTCGCGGAGCTGCGCAAGTCGAAGGGCATCACCCTCGACGAGGCGCGGGAGACCATGAACGACATCTCCTACTTCGCCACCATGATGATCCACAAGGGACTCGCCGACGGAATGGTCTCCGGCGCGGCGAACACGACGGCGCACACCATCAAGCCGTCGTTCCAGATCATCAAGACCAAGCCGGGCGCCTCGACGGTGTCGTCGCTGTTCCTCATGGTCATGGACGATCGCCTGTGGGGCTTCGCCGACTGCGCGGTGCTGCCGAAGCCGACGCCGGAGCAGCTCGGCGAGATCGCGGTGGTCTCCGCCGAGACCGCCGCCAACTTCGGCATCGAGCCGCGCGTGGCCATGATGTCCTACTCCACCGGCGAGTCCGGCACCGGCGAGGACGTCGACCGCGTCAAGGCCGGCCTGGCCAAGGCCCGCGAGCTCGACCCGGATCTGGCCGTCGACGGCCCGCTCCAGTTCGACGCGGCCATCTCGCCCTCCACCGCGAAGAAGAAGATGCCGGGCTCGGCCGTGGCCGGCAAGGCCACCGTCTTCGTGTTCCCCGATCTCGACGCCGGCAACATCGGCTACAAGATCGCCCAGCGCTGCGGCGGCGCACTCGCCATCGGACCCATCCTCCAGGGCCTGAACAAGCCGGTCAACGACCTGTCGCGCGGCGCGACGGTCGCCGACATCGTGAACACCGTCGCCATCACCGCCATCCAGGCAGGAGGAAACTAAGCCATGTCGCGTCACGCCCTCGTAGTCAATTCCGGATCCTCGTCCATCAAGTTCCAGCTCGTCGACCCGTCCAGGGACGCCGCCGAGCCGCCCTACGTCTCCGGCCTCGTCGAGCGCATCGGCGAGGAGAACGGCACCATCGTGCTCAAGGTCGGCGGGGAGAAGATCGAGGTCACCGAGCCGATCTCCGACCACGCCGACGGCCTGGACAAGGCCTTCCAGCTCATGGACGACAACGGCTGCGGCCCGCACTCGGTGGAGATCGCCGCGGTGGGCCACCGCGTCGTCCACGGCGGCAAGCTGTTCTCCAAGCCGCAGCTGATCGACGACCAGATCGTCGAGATGATCCGCGACCTCATCCCGCTGGCGCCGCTGCACAACCCGGCGAACATCGTCGGCATCGAGGAAGCCCGCAAGCTGCTGCCGGACGTGCCGCACGTCGCCGTCTTCGACACCGGCTTCTTCCACGACATGCCGCCGGCCGCCGCGCTGTACCCGATCAACGCCGAAGTCGCCGCGGAGCACGACATCCGCCGCTACGGCTTCCACGGCACCAGCCACGAGTACGTGTCGGGCCAGGTCCCGGAGCTGCTGGGCAAGGACCCGCGCGAGGTCAACCAGATCACGCTGCACCTGGGCAATGGCGCGTCCTGCGCCGCCGTGCGCGGCGGCCAGGCCGTCGACACGTCCATGGGCATGACGCCGCTGGCCGGCCTGATGATGGGCACTCGCACCGGCGACATCGACCCGGGCATCATCTTCCACCTGTACCGCAACGGCATGTCGATCGACGAGATCGACAACCTGTGCAACCGCCAGTCCGGCCTGAAGGGCGTCTCCGGCGTCAACGACTTCCGCATCCTGCAGGAGCGCATGGACGACAACGACCCGGACGCCTGGGCCGCCTACCAGATGTACGTGCACCAGCTGCGCCGCTACATCGGCTCCTACATGCTCATCCTGGGCCGCCTGGACGCCATCACGTTCACCGCCGGCGTCGGCGAGAACCACGTGGGCATCCGCCGCGACTCGATGGCGGAGCTGGAGAACTTCGGCATCAAGATCGACCCGGAGCGCAATGCCGGCCCGAACGACGGCCCGCGCGTCATTTCGACGGACGACTCCACCGTCACGGTGATGGTCGTGCCCACCAACGAGGAGCTCGCCATCGCCCAGTACGCCATGGCGTACGCCGAGTAGTTCCCCGGATTCGGACGCGGGACACGCGAAAACCCGCCGGAATTTCTTCCGGCGGGTTTTTCGCTTGGCGACGCTCTGCTCGAGGTCCTAGTAGATGTAGACGACGTCGCCGACCTGGAGGTTCTCGAAGAAGAACTTGGCGGCATCCGGGTTCAGGCGGACGCAGCCGGCCGACTGGGTGTCGGTGGTGCCCTGGTGGAAGGCGTGGCCGTTGTTGGTGAAGTACACGGCGTACGGCATCGGGGCGTTGTTGAACTCGTAGGAGATCTCGTCCTTGACCTTGCGGGTCACGGTGAAGGTGCCCTTCGGGGTCTCCTGGCCGGGCTTGCCGTGGGACATGACGGTCGGGCCGTAGAGCAGCTTGCCGTCCTGCTGCAGCCAGGTGCGGTTGCCGGAGAGGTCGACGCAGGCGCGGGCGGTGTCCGGGCAGGGGGACTCCGGCGGCAGGTCGGCGGCGCGCTCCTGCGGGGCCGGGGCCTGCTCGGGGGCCGGGGCCGGGGCCGGGGCCGGGGCCGG
>NZ_DURI01000171.1 GCF_012837295.1 Corynebacterium sp.
CGCACCACCATCGTGCGCTCGACGGACTCGCGGCGGGCGAGGAACTCGGCCTCCGAAATCACGTGGCGCTTGCGGGATTCGGCGCGGCGATCCGCGCGACGGCGGCGCTGCGCCTCCAGGCGCGTCGAGCCCTTGATGGCCACCGGCTCATCGACGACCGGCACCTCCGGCTCGGACTTCGCGTCCTGCTCGTCACGCTTCCGGTCGTCGTCCTGCTTGGCGACGCCCGCGTCCCCGCCCTTCGGCGAATCCGCGTCGGCGGCGCGATCGGCGGAACCGGCGGCATCGCCGGCGTCATCCTGGCCACCGCGACCGCGGCCTCGGCCACGACGGCGGCGACGCGGGCGGGGCTCGCGCTGACCGGAGTCGTCCGAGTCGCCGGAGTCGGAGCCGTCGGCGTCGGCTGCGTCGGCCGAAGCGGCTGCGTCGACGGCGTCGGCGATCGCATCGGCGTCGGCGTTGGACGTGTCGGCCGAGACGACGGAGACCGGCTCCGGCGCCATGAACACCGGGATCGCGAACGCGGGCTCGGCCGGCGGCGGAGTCACCGGCGGGACGACCTCGACGAGGTGATCGTCCTCGGTCGTGGCCTCGTCGGCGGCCTCGGGCGCATCCGGGGCGTCGGCGACGATGGTCTCGGCGACCTCGACGTCGTCGGCCTTCTTCGCGGGGGCGGCGGACTTCGAGGCAGTGCGCTTGGCGGTGCGGCGGGAGCGCGAGCGGCGCGTGGCCTTCTTCGGGGTCTCCTCCGCCGCATCCGTGGTCTGCTCGGCGGCGGTCTGCTCAGCGTCGGCGGACTCGGCGGTCGGCTCGACCGGGGTCTCCGAAACCTCGGGAGCCTCGGCGACGATGGTTTCGGCGACGTCGACGTCGTCCGCCTTCTTCGCCGGCGCGGCCTTCTTGCCGGCGGTGCGCTTGGCCGTCTTGCGGGAGCTCTTCCTGGCGGTGGTCTTCTTCGCCGGCTTCTCGGCCTCCGCCTGCTCATCCTTCTGGCCCTTGTCGGGCTCGTCGGTCTTCTCGGCCTCTTCGACCTTCTTGGCAGGCTTCTTGGCGGCGCTCTTTCGGGTGGTCTTCTTCGCGGCCTTCTTGGCGGGCTTCTCGGCCGGCGCCTTTTCGGCCGGGGCGGTGGACTGCGCGGCCGCCGGGCCGTCGTCAAGCGAACCCGCACCGGCGACCGCATCGAGGAAGCGATCCCGGTCCGCCGCCGCCACCGACGATGACGCCGACTTCACCTCGACGCCCAACTCCCCCAGGGCGGCGATCAATTCCTTCGACGTGACGCCCACGGCCTTCGCCAGGGCATGCACGCGCATCTTCTCCGGCGCCGCCGCCCGATCGAAATCACGGGCGCTCGACACGGTGTTGTCGCTGAAATCCAGCACGATATGCGGTTCTCCTCAAGCCGCCCGGCCCACGCGCCGACCAGCGCAAACGCGCGCTGATCCGGGGGCCGCGAAAGCGACGATCGTCGTTTTATTCAAGCTTTGTCGTCGTACGGGCGTTCTGCGGTCAACGTCGTTTCCGATAAATCGCGGAGCGAACGCGGCGTACGCCCGCCATTGTCGCACACCCGCCCCACCCTCGCCGCCATGCGCACGGCCCAAACATGCGAAAACCGGCTCCCCGCAAGAAAATGCGGGGAGCCGGCGACGATGGCCCCGCCGAAAACCGGCGGACGACCGCTGCTTAGAGGTTCGGGAACCAGATGCCGATCTCGCGCTCGGCGGACTCCGGCGAATCGGAGCCGTGGACGATGTTCTCCGCGACCTCGAGGGCGAAGTCACCGCGGATCGAACCCGGGGTGGCGGCCTCGACCGGGTTGGTGCCGCCGGCCAGCTGGCGCCACGCGGCGATGGCGTTCGGGCCCTCGACCACGCCGGCGACCAGCGGGGCGGAGGTGATGAAGTCCACGAGCTCGCCGTAGAACGGGCGCTCCTTGTGCTCGGCGTAGTGCTCCTCGGCGGTGGCCTTGTCGGCGACGCGGAGGTCCATGGCCACGAGCTTCAGGCCCTTGCGCTCGATGCGGGCGATAACCTCGCCGACGAGGCCGCGGCGGACGCCGTCGGGCTTGATCAGAATCAGAGTGCGTTCGGTCATGCAGGGAAGCATACTTGCCGCCCTCCGGGCATGCGCACCTGCGTCAAGTGACCCCCGTCACCCGGCGGCCGTACCCTGTGCACCATGCCCGACGACACGTCCCGCCCGGCCCTGGTCTGGTTCCGCGAGGACCTTCGCACCACCGGCCACGCCGCCCTGGCCCGCGCCGCCGAATGCGGCCCCGTCGTAGGCCTGTACGTCGCGGAGCAATTGCCGGCCGGAGAGACCGCGACGGACGAGCCCGGCTCCCCTCCCCTGGGTCCGCGCCCGCTGGGCGGCGCCGCGAAGTGGTGGCTGCACCACAGCCTTCATGCGCTTGCCGACGACCTCGCCGGGCACGGAATCGAGCTGCACGTGGCAGCCGGCGATCCGCGCGACATCGTGCCCGCGATGGCCGCGGAGCTCGACGCCGTCACGGTCACGTGGCACCGCCGCTACGCCCCGGGTGCCCGGGCCCTCGACGCGCAAATCAAGGCCGTCCTGCCCTCCGCGTCGTCGCACCCCGGCCACCTGCTCAACGAGCCGTGGGACGTGGCCACGAAACAGGGTCACCCGTACAAGGTCTTCACGCCCTTCAGCCGCGCCGCCATCGACAATCTGGGCGCGGTGGAGGTCTCGGCGATGGATGAGGCGGACGCCGCGGAGGTCGTGGCGGACACGGCGCCGGACGCCGACTCCGTCGCCTCTCCGGACGCGCCGCGGCTCCGCGGGCGCGGCGTATCGAGCGACGACCTGCGCTCCACCCACGCGGCCATAGACGCGCTCGCGCTGACGCCGGATCATCCCTCCCGCGACGAACCGGATTGGGCCGCCGACTTCGGCCGCCACTGGACGCCGGGAGAAAAGGGCGCGCGCGAACGCCTCGCCGGATTCATCGGGCGCCTCGCCGAGGGCCCCTCCCCGGCCGATCGCCGTGCCTCCGTCGACGATCTCGAGCACCGCTACGCCACCGGCCGCGACTACATGGCCCTCGACGCCACGAGCCGACTGTCGCCGCACCTGCGTTTCGGCGAGATCAGCCCGCGACAGGCCTGGGACGCCATCACCGGGGCCATCGACGCCGGCGAAGTGCCTGCCACCGACGGCGAATCCTTCCTGCGGCAGCTGCTGTGGCGCGACTTCGCCTGGCACCGCCGGTTCCACTTGCCGCATCTGGACGCCGCCAACACCCGCACCGCATTCGACGCCTTCCCCTGGGCCTGGTTGCCCGGGGAGCCCGACGCCGCTCGAGAGGCGGAGATCCGCGACGCGTTGTCCGCCTGGCGGCGCGGGACCACCGGCTTCGGCCTCGTCGATGCCGGCATGCGCGAGCTGTGGGCCACCGGCCACATGCACAACCGGGTGCGCATGCTCGTGGGATCGCTGCTGACCAAGAACCTCGGCATCCACTGGCGCCACGGCGAGGAATGGTTCTGGGACACGCTCGTCGACGCCGACGAAGCGAGCAACCCGTTCAATTGGCAGTGGGTCGCGGGCTCCGGCGATGACGCCGCGCCGTACTTCCGCATCTTCAACCCGGAATCGCAGGCCACCCGCTTTGACCCGACGGCGGCGTACATCCGGCGGTGGGTGCCCGAGTTCGGCACGCCCGCCCACCCCGCCCCGATGGTCGACCTGCGCGAATCCCGGGCGGCTGCGCTGGCGGCGTACGACATGACGAAAAACGCCGGATAGCCGACGGCCTCGCGGGGCCGCCGTCCATCCGGCGCTGGTATCGCGCGAGCCCCCCTCGGGGAACGCCGGGAAAGCTACATGTGCTGCGTCGTCAGCAGACCGCGGTTCATGCGTTCGATAAGGTTCTTGCGCAGATGCAGGATGTACGCCCACACCAGCGCGAAGAAGATGCCCACGAAGCCCATGGACCAGTGCGCGAGGATCGCCAGCACGCCGAAGACCTGCAGCACGATGTTCGCGGGCAGCGCCCACGGCTTCTTCTGCAGGAACGCCATGACCACCATGGCCAGTCCGAGCAGCGCGATGTACCAGATGGCGAAGGTCGTTCCGAACAGTCCGCCGCCATCGACGCGCGCGACCACGGTGAGCCCCAGCCACACGGAAATCGCCTGCATGATCAGGGTGCCGGCCATGACGCCGCGCAGCCCCTTCATCGGGTCCTTCTCCGGCTCGTGGCCGGCGCCCAGCGGCCCGTACTTGCCGCCGTCGGACAGGTCGCGCCCTTCGCGGTACGCGCGCAGTTCCTCCGCGGTCATGTCGGCTTGACGACGGCCCGCGTCGTCCGCGCCCGGCGTTCCGGTGGATCGGTCGTCGGTCATTGGGGGTCCTTTCCGAACAGGGTCCGCGCCTCGCCGGCGGTGACCACCGAACCGGTGACCACCACTCCCGAGCCGCTCACGATGCCGTCGCCGGAGTCGGTCTCCTCCGCCAGCGCGATGGCCAGCTCGACCGCCGACGGCAGCGTGTCGATGCGGTGAATGCGTTCCTCGCCGTAGATCTGCTCGGCCAGGTCGGCCAGATCATCGACGTGGAGGGCGCGCGGCGACGAATTCTGCGTCACCACGAGCTCCTCGAAGTAGGGCTCGAGCTCTTCCAGGATGCCGCGGGCGTCCTTGTCGCCGAGCACCGCGACGACGCCGACGACCTTGCGGAACTCGAACTCCGCCGTCAGCGCCTCCCGCAGGGCCTTCGCCCCGTGCGGGTTGTGGGCCGCGTCGACGAACACCGTCGGCGTGGACCGGACGCGCTCGAGGCGGCCGGGCGACGTGACCGTCGCAAAGCCCTCGCGAACCGCGTCGATGCTCAGGGGACGGCCGGGGCCCGCCCCGAAGAACGCCTCCACCGCGGCGAGCGCCGTGGCCGCGTTGCGGGCCTGGTGCGGTCCGTGCAGCGGCAGGTGGATGTCCTCGTATTCGCCGGCCAGACCGCGCAGCGTCAGGTTCTGCCCGCCGACGGCCAGGGTGTGCGACACGACGCCGTACTCCGCGCCGGCACGGGCGACCGCGGCGTCGCATTCCACGGCGCGGGCCAGCAGGACCTCCATGGCCTCCGGTTCCTGCTCCGCGATGACGGCGACGTTGTCCGGCGGGGACAGCAGATCGTCGGCGTTCCAGCGGGACTTGATGATCCCCGCCTTCTCCCCCGCGATCTCCGTCAACGTGTCGCCGAGGTAGTCGGTGTGGTCGCGCCCGACCGGGCACACCACCGCGACGTCGGCGTGGGCGACGTTGGTCGCGTCCCACGTGCCGCCCATGCCGACCTCGACGACCGCGACGTCGACGGGGGCGTCGGCGAAGGCCGCGTAGGCCATCGCCGTGAGCACCTCGAATTTGGACATGCGGGGGCCGCCCTCGGCCTCCGAGGCGGCGTCGACCAGCTCCACGTAGGGCTGGATCTCTCGCCAGATGCGCACGTAGTCGCGCGGGTGCAGCGGGGCGCCGTCGATCGCGATGCGCTCGGTGGCCAGCTGCAGATGCGGGCTGGTGGTGCGGCCCGTGCGGCGGCCCAGCGCGCGGACCAGCGACTCGATCATGCGGACCGTCGACGTCTTGCCGTTGGTGCCTGCGACGTGGATGACGGGCGCCGACCGCTCGGGATTGCCGAGCAGATCCATGAGCTTCTCGATGCGCTCCAGCGACGGATCGATCTTCGTCTCCGGCCACCGGGTGTCCAGCTCCGCCTCGACGGCGGCCAGCTCGGCGAGATCCTCCTGCGTGATTTCCTCCGACGCCGGGGCGTTGACCGGCTGGTCGACGTCGACGGGCAGGCTCAGGCCCTCCTCGTCCATCGACACCGCGCCGAACCGGCCCAGCAGGTCGACGTCCGCGCCGCCGTCGCGCTCCTCCGCCGCGGCCTGGACGCCATCGGACGCCGGCGAGGACTCGTCGAGCGCATCGCCCGACAGCTCCGCCGCCAGCTCACGGGGCTCGGTGTCTTCCACGATCTCGGCCGTCGCCGGATCGAAGCCGTCGTCGTCGGAAAGCTCCAGCGGCTCAGCCGAAGCGTGCCCGGCCTCCCCGGGAACCTGGTCGGCCGGGGCGAGGTCATCGAGGATCAGACGGATCTCGTCGTCGCCCCTGTCGTCGTCGTTGCGTCGCGTCATGCCTTCGGCAGTCCCTCGAGTCGGGCGGTGATGCGCTCGATCTCCTCGCGCGCGACCTGGTTGCGGGTGCGGATCTTGTCCACCACCGCATCCGGCGCCTTCGCCAGGAAGGACTCGTTGCCCAGCTTCTTCTCGGTGCCCGACAGCTCCTTCTCCGCGACGGCGAGGTCCTTCTCCAGGCGCTTGCGCTCGGCGGCGACGTCGACGGTGCCGGAGGTGTCCAGCTCGACGGTGACCGTCGCGGTGGACAGGCGGACCTCGATGGAGGCGGTGGCGGTGAAGCCGTCCTCGGGGGCCTCCAGGCGCGCCAGCGAGCGGACGATGCCCTCCTGCGCCGACAGGTCGGCGGCTGCGGCGTCGAAACGCGCGGGCACGCGCTGCGACGGCTTCACGCCCTGGTCGGAGCGGAAGCGGCGGACCTCGGTGACCAGCTTCTGGGCGTCGTCGATGCGCCGGGCGGCGTCGGCGTCGGTCCCGGCGCCGCCGTTGGCCTCGCCGGCGGTGGGCCAGGAGGCGATGACCAGCGACTCGGGCGTGCCCTCGTCGCCGTCGGTCAGCGCCTTCCACAGCACCTCGGTGACGAACGGGATGGTCGGGTGCAGCAGGCGCAGCAGCGTGTCCAGCACGTGGCCCAGCACCAGGCGGGTCGACTCGGAACGGGCCGCCTGCTCGGCGGTCGGCTCCTCGCCCTCGGCCAGGCGCGGGAAGTCCACCTTGGACATCTCCAGGTACCAGTCGCAGAACTCGTCCCACGCGAAGTGGTACAGGGCCTCGTTGGCCTTGGCGAACTCGTACTTGTCCAGCGCACCGTCGACGTCGGCGCGGACCTGCTCCAGGCGGTCCAGGATCCAGCGGTCGGTGTCGGTCAGGGTCTCGCGCGCCGGCAGCTCGCCGACGTACGCGCCGTTCATCAGCGCGAAGCGGGTGGCGTTGAACAGCTTGGTGGCGAAGTTGCGCGAGCTCTGCGCCGAATCCTCGCCCACCGGCAGGTCCGAACCCGGGTTGGCGCCGCGGGCCAGGGTGAAGCGCAGCGCGTCGGCGCCGTAGTCGCGCACCCAGTCCAGCGGGTCGATGCCGTTGCCCAGGGACTTGGACATCTTGCGGCCCTGCTCGTCGCGCACCAGCCCGTGCAGGAACACGTCGGTGAACGGAATCTGCGGGCGACCGCCGGTGCCCTCGCCCAGCGGCGAGTTCGGCAGGGTGGCGGCGAAGGTCGAGAACATCATCATGCGCGCGACCCAGAAGAACAGGATGTCGTAGCCGGTGACCAGCACCGACGTCGGGTAGAACTTCGCCAGCTCCGGGGTGGCCTCCGGCCAGCCCATGGTGGAGAACGGCCACAGCGCCGACGAGAACCACGTGTCCAGCACGTCGGGGTCCTGCGTCCAGCCCTCGCCCGTCGGCTCGGCGTCATCCGGCCCCACGCACACGATCTCGCCCTCGGGGCCGTACCAGATCGGGATGCGGTGGCCCCACCACAGCTGGCGGGAGATGCACCAGTCGTGCATGTCGTCGACCCAGTCGAACCAGCGCGGCTCCTGCGACGCCGGGTGGATGACGGTGTCGCCCTCGCGAATCGCGTCGCCGGACATCTTGGCCAGCCGGTCGACCTTCACCCACCACTGCTCGGACAGTCGCGGCTCGATGACCTCGCCGGAGCGCTCGGAGTGGCCCACGGAGTGGACGTAGGGGCGGATCTCCTTGACGATGCGCCCCTGCTCCCGCAGCGCCTCGGTCACGGCGGTGCGCGCCTCGAATCGGTCCATGCCGTCGAAGCGGGTGCCGGTGCCGGCGATCGTGCCGGTCTTGTCGATGACCTCCGGCATGTCCAGATCGTGCCGCTGGCCCATGGCGAAGTCGTTGGGGTCGTGCGCCGGGGTGATCTTCACCGCGCCGGTGCCGAACTCCGGGTCGACGTAATCGTCGGCGATGACCTGCAGCGTCAGGTCGTCGCGGAACGGGTGCGGCAGGGTCTTGCCCACCAGCGCCGTGTAGCGCTCGTCCTCCGGGTGCACGGCCACCGCGACGTCGCCCAGCATCGTCTCGACTCGCGTGGTGGCCACGACGATCGACTCGTCGCCGTCGCCGTAGCGGAAGGACACCAGCTCGCCGTCGCGGTCCTCGTACTTGACCTCGATGTCCGAGATCGCGGTCTGCAGCACCGGCGACCAGTTGACCATCCGCTTGGCGCGGTAGATCAGGCCCTGGTCGAACAGCTCCTTGAAGATGGTCTGCACCGCACGCGACAGCCCCTCGTCGAGGGTGAAGCGCTCCCGGGACCAGTCGACGGAGTCGCCGATCTGGCGCATCTGGCCGCCGATCTTGCCGCCGTACTCCTTCTTCCACTCCCAGACGCGGTCGATGAACTCCTCGCGCCCGTAGTCGAAGCGGTCCTTGCCCTCGGTCTCCTTCAGCTGCGCCTCGACCTTGGTCTGCGTGGCGATGCCCGCATGGTCCATGCCCGGCAGCCACAGCACCTCGAAGCCCTGCATCCGCTTGCGGCGGGCCAGCGCGTCCATCAGCGTGTGGTCCAGCGCGTGGCCCATGTGCAGCTGGCCGGTCACGTTCGGCGGCGGCAGCACGATGGAGTACGCCGGCTTGTCGCTGGTGGCGTCGGCGGTGAAGTACCCGGCATCCACCCAGCCCTGGTAGAGGTCCGCCTCCACCTCGGAGGGGTTCCACGACTTCGGCAGATTGTCGGCGCGGTTCGGAAGATTCTCGGCGTTGGTCACGTCGGACAGTCTAGAGGGTCGCCCGGATCGCACCGCCCACCACGTCGGCGGCGGGTGCCCGGGCATGGCGAAGGGGCCGTCGCAAAGCATCGTGCTTTGCGACGGCCCCTCCCGGACCGGTCCGATCCAGCTACGGAAGCGGGACCTACGGCAGCAGGTCGGCGACCGCCTCGCGCTCGGCGCGCAGCTCGGCGACGTTGGCGTCGATGCGGGCGCGCTGGTAGTCGGAGATCTCCAGGCCCTGGACGATTTCCCACTTGCCGTCCACGGAGCGGCACGGCATGCCGGTGACCAGGCCCTCGTCGATGCCGTAGGAACCGTCCGACGGCAGGGCCACGGACACCCAGTCATCGCCCGGGACGCCCTGGACCCAGTCGCGCATGTGGTCGATGGCCGCGGAGGCGGCGGAGGCGGCCGAGGAGGAACCGCGGACCTCGATGATCTCGGCGCCGCGCTTGGCCACGCGCGGAATGAAGTCGTCGTCCAGCCAGGACTGCTCGACCAGGTCGGAGACCTTCTCGCCGCCGACGGTGGCGTAGGTGACGTCCGGGAACTGCGTCGCGGAGTGGTTGCCCCACACGACGACCTTCTCGAACTCGGTGACCGTCCGGTCCAGCTTGCCGGCCAGCTGCGACAGGGCGCGGGAGTGATCCAGGCGCATCATCGCGGTGAAGCGGTCGGACGGGATGTCCTTCGCGTGCTCGTTGGCGATGAGGGTGTTGGTGTTGGCGGGGTTGCCGACGACCAGCACGCGGATGTCGTCCGCGGCGTGATCGTTGAGGGCCTGGCCCTGCGGGCCGAAGATCTTGCCGTTGGCCGACAGCAGGGCGGAACGCTCCTCGCCCTTGCCGCGCGGCTTCGCGCCGACGAGGAACGCCGCGTTGGCGCCGTCGAAGGCCTGCTTCGGGTCATCGGTGATGGTGATGCCGCGCAGCAGCGGGAAGGCGGAGTCCTGCAGTTCCATGGCGACGCCCTCGGTGGCGCCGAGGGCCGCGGGGATCTCGAGGAGGCTCAGCTCCACGGGGACGTCGTAGCCGAAAACGTCGCCATGGGCGAGACGGAAGAGCAGGGAGTACGAGATCTGGCCGGCGGCGCCGGTGACGGCGACCTTCACGGGGGAAACGCTCACGATTGTCCTTTCCTGGGATTCGCTTACGGAGTCAACGATATAGGCCAACCGGCGACTGCGCAGATGGGGGAGGACGGGTCCACCGGGTGACGAATCTGGATAGCATGAAACGGGTCCGCCCCTGCATTTTCCCTTTTTCTTGCCGCGTACAGCGCAAAACCGGGGCAGACACCCCCGAACATCGACGGGGCACCACCCGAAACCGTGGAAAGGCGACTCATGAAGGCAACAGGGAGCACCGACGCGATCCCCCACGCCGTCCTCGAAGCGGCGCTCGGCGAATTCACCGCCAAGGGGTACGCCGATGCCCGCCTCGACGCCATCTCGTCGTCGTCCGGCGTCTCCAAGCGCATGCTGCATTACCACTGCGGCGACAAGATGGGCCTGTACCGCACGACGATGAATCACGTCCTCGGACTCCTGCGCCCCGACCCGGAGGCCCTCCGGGTCGACTCGGAGGTGCCCGTCGACGTGCTGCGCCACGTGGTCGGCGTCATCTTCGACTGCTTCGCCCACAACCCGTCGGCCGTGCGCTTCATCGCCCAGGAGAACATGCACCCCATCCTGGAACTCGAAGAATCCTCCGCGATGGCCGAGCAGTCCCCCATCGTCCTCGAATTCGACCGGGTGCTCCTCCTCGGCCGCGACTACGGCGCCTTCCGCACCGACGTCTCCGCGCTCGACATCTATTACATCGTCGCGTCGATGGCCCAGTTCCCCACCCTCAACGAACGCACCTTCTCCAACCTCTACAGCCTCGAGCTGACGTCGGAGACCCTCATCGACCGCCTCCGCGAGATGGCCCGCGACGCCGTCACCGGCTTCCTCACCGCATCGACCACCTGGCAGCACGGCACCTCCTACGTCACCACCACCCCCCGCCGGAAAGTCGAGCCGCGCCTCGTCGACGAGGTCTACGCCGACGACTCCCCCGCGATCCTCGACGAACGAGCCGACGGCGACGTCGCCCCCGCCTTCGCGGACATGTACGACGACGGCGACGAATAGCTTCCGAGTGAACGGCCCGGCCCCAAACGAACGGGGGTCGGGCCGTTCACTCGTCCGCCGGCGACTGGCTTGCGGTCCGTGCCTCTGTTTCGGTTCTTCGCTTGGCGACGGTGGGGCCGGGTCGTCGTCAAGCCTCTTCCGATTGCGCTCGGACTCGGGACGCGGCGTACTCTTTAGTTCGACGTTTATCTAACTAAAGGAAGGTGTGCAGTGACCGCTCCCGCCCCCACGGCGCCCCCGCAGGCCCGGATGTCATTCCTGGATCGGTGGCTCCCCGCGTGGATCATCCTCGCCATGGCCCTCGGCCTCGCGCTCGGCCGATTCTTCCCCGGCATCGGCGACGCGCTCGGCGCGATGGAAGTCGGCGGCATCTCACTGCCCATCGCCCTCGGCCTGCTGGTGATGATGTACCCACCGCTGGCGAAGGTCCGCTACGACAAGGCCGGCGAAATCGCCGCCGACAAACGGCTCATGACCGTCTCGCTGCTGCTCAACTGGGTGATCGGCCCCGCCTTCATGTTCGCCCTGGCCTGGATCTTCCTCCCCGACGAACCCGCCCTGCGCACCGGCCTGATCATCGTCGGCCTCGCCCGCTGCATCGCCATGGTCCTCGTGTGGAGCGACCTGTCCTGCGGGGACCGCGAGGCCACCGCCGTGCTCGTGGCCATCAACTCCGTCTTCCAGGTGCTCATGTTCGGCGTGCTCGGATGGTTTTACCTGCAGATCCTGCCGTCGTGGCTCGGGCTGGAAACCACCAGCGCCGAATTCTCCTTCTGGTCCATCGTCATCTCCGTCGTGGTGTTCCTGGGAATCCCGCTGCTCGCCGGCGTCGTCTCCCGCATCGCCGGCGAGAAGACCAAGGGCCGCGACTGGTACGAGTCGACCTTCATCCCCCGCATCTCCCCGCTCGCGCTGATCGGCCTGCTGTACACGATCGTGCTGCTGTTCTCCCTGCAGGGCGAGCAGATCACCTCGCAGCCGTGGACCGTCGCCCGCCTCGCACTGCCGCTGCTGGCCTACTTCGTGGGCATGTTCCTCATCGCCCTCGCCGCCTCGAAGGCATCCGGAATGAACTACGCCCAGTCCGCGTCGGTGTCCTTCACCGCCGCCGGCAACAACTTCGAACTGGCCATCGCCGTGGCCATCGGCACCTTCGGCGCCACCTCCGCCCAGGCCTTGGCCGGCACCATCGGCCCGCTCATCGAGATCCCCGTCCTCGTCGGCCTCGTCTACCTCATGCTGTGGCTCGGGCCGAAGCTGTTCCCCGGCGACGCGACGCTGCCGCCCCGCTGACGAGCAGGCAATGGCACCGACGCGACAACGGCCCGGCCCCAAACGAACGGGGGCCGGGCCGTTGCCGCGTCGGCGTCGTAAAGCGAAAAGCTACGCGCTGCGCTCGTCGGGCTCCGCGAGCACCAGCTCCGGGGCCTCGCCGTCGGTGACGCAACCGCGGCGGATGACCACCTGCGCGATGTCGTCGCGATCCGGCACGTCGAACATCACGGGCACGAGGATCTCCTCCATGATGCCGCGCAGGCCGCGGGCGCCCGTCTTGCGCTCGATGGCCTTCGCCGCGATGGCGTGCAGCGCGTCCTCGTCGATGCGCAGCTCCACGCCGTCCATCTCGAAGAGGCGCTCGTACTGGCGCACCAGCGAATTGCGCGGCTCGGTGAGCACGCGGACCAGCGCGTCCTCGTCGAGGTTCGTCACCGACGCGATGACCGGCAGGCGGCCGATGAACTCCGGGATCAGGCCGAAGCGGATCAGATCCTCCGGCAGCACCTCGCCGAACGGATCGACCTCGTCGACGTCCGACTTCGAGTGCACGTCCGCGCCGAAGCCCAGGCCCTTCTTGCCCACGCGCTCCTGCACGACCTTCTCCAGGCCAGCGAACGCGCCCGCCACGATGAACAGCACGTTCGACGTGTCGAACTGGATGAACTCCTGGTTCGGGTGCTTGCGCCCGCCCTGCGGCGGCACCGCGGCGACCGTGCCCTCGAGGATCTTCAGCAGCGCCTGCTGCACGCCCTCGCCGGAGACGTCGCGGGTGATGGACGGGTTCTCCGACTTGCGGGAGATCTTGTCCACCTCGTCGACGTAGATGATGCCCCGCTGCGCCTTGGCCACGTCGAAATCCGCGGCCTGCAGCAGCTTGAGCAGGATGTTCTCCACGTCCTCGCCCACGTAGCCCGCCTCGGTCAGGCTGGTGGCGTCGGCGATGGCGAAGGGCACGTCGAGCTTGCGGGCCAGCGTCTGCGCCAGGTGCGTTTTGCCGCAGCCCGTCGGGCCGAGCATGAGGATGTTCGACTTCGACAGCTCGACGTCGTCGCGCGCGCCCTGCTCCTCGGCGCGGATGCGCTTGTAGTGGTTGTACACCGCCACGGCGAGCGTGCGCTTGGCCACGTCCTGGCCGATCACGTACTCGTCGAGGAAGTCGCGGATCTCGGCCGGACGCGGCAGGCGATCGCCCTTCTCCTCCGGGGCCGAGCCGACGTTGAGCTCTTCCTCGATGATCTCGTTGCACAGCTCGATGCACTCGTTGCAGATGTAGACGCCCGGCCCGGCGATGAGCTTCTTGACCTGCTTCTGGCTCTTCCCGCAGAAGGAGCATTTCAGCAGATCGGCGCTTTCCTGCATACGTGCCATATCCGGTCTGGCCCCACTTCCCTGGTCGTGTCTTCGGCGGTTGTCGGTGGCTGGTTCACCCGCCGCCTCCTGGGTTCAACCCCGTCGGCGGCCCCGATATTCCGCTGCCCCCGCGTTACCGCCGCGGGCGCAATCGCCCCAAGCCTAGCCGCATGCCCGGATCAGCCCCATCAGCCACGGGGACCGGCGCGCCGCCGCGTGCTTTCCGCTTTACGACGGGCCGGCGTCCCTGTTTTCGCGGCGAGACTTTTGGGCGCTCCGGGATCGGAGAGGTCGGCGCGGCCGGCGCGGTCAGCGCAATGAACGGGCGGCGGCGATGAGCGGGATCTGCAAGGGCAGGCGCCCATAGGCGATGGCGCGCTTCGAGGGGCTCTTGCCGCGCCAGTCCCAGGCCATTTTGATGTTGCCCACCCAGAGGGCGGTGAGCAGTACCGCCGCGACCGTTGCAGCGGCGCTGCGGGTCCGCGGCATTAGAAGCGCCGCCGCAGTGCCGACCTCGATGACGCCGGACCCGACCGTCCAGGCGCGCTTCGGGCCGGGCAGGAATTCCGGGATAAGTCGGTCGACGACGCGGGCGGTCTTCGGCGGGAAGTGCAGGGCTCCGACTCCGGCCAGCGGCACGACGACTGCGGCGAGGCGCACGGGTTCGGGGATCTGCATGGGCATGGCGACACTCCTCGACGAATCATTCATGGGGACCGGCGCCGAAACTCCACGTAACCGGCATTCCCACCTTACGTGACCGACACCCGGCCACTGCTCGATCGGCGCTCGATCGGCGCCCGACTACTGCTCGATCGGCGCTCGACCACTTCCCGGCGGCCATTCAGGTGCCGACGAACATGTCCATGGTCCACAACCAGCCCGCTTGTTCGCATGTCGCACACATTGCCGTATCGTGAACCAATACGTACGGTGAGACCCACCTCACATGTCCGCCCCACCCAACGGTGCGCCCGACCCGCAGGCACGCCCGACGAAAAGCCCCGGCGGCGCATCCCGGCGGGAAACCGAGGAACGGCCACCGAAGTCATGCCACGGAGACCCATGAACACGACCACGACCAGCGACGCGCCAACACAGGCACCGACGGCGAAACGCAGAAGGCCGAAGGCCCTCCTCGCCCTCGAGCCGTCGACGGCGACGAGACCCGGGATCCGCACGATCCTGTCCGACATGACCGCGACGTCGGTCGGCAACGCCTTCGTCGCATTGCTCTTCGCCGCATCGGGCCCCGTGGCGGTGATCCTCGCGGCGGCCGCCGCGGCCAACGGCGGCGAGGGCCTGAGCGGTGACCTGGTGTCGTCGTGGATCTTCGGCGTCTTCCTGGGCAACGGGCTGCTCACCATCGTGATGAGCTGGTGGTACAAGTCCCCGCAGGCGTACTTCTGGACGATCCCCGGCACCGTCATCGCCGGCGACGCACTGTCGCACCTATCCTTCGCCGAAGTGCTCGGCGCCTACCTGCTCACCGGTGTGCTGATCATCTTCCTCGGCTGGACCGGGCTGGTCGCCCGCGTGATGGACGCCTTGCCGCCACAGGTGGTCATGGCCATGGTCGCCGGCATCTTCCTGCGGTTCGGACTTGAGCTCATCGACGCCTCACTGGCCGACCCGATGATCGCCATACCGATGATCCTGATCTTCGTGGCACTGTCGACCATCCCGGCCGCCGCGAAATTCGCGCCGCCGGTGGCGCTGGCCGCGGGCATCGGCACCGCGACCGCGCTGTTCTTCGGCCGCCTCGCCGACGGCGCCCTCGACGGCGGCATCGTCGCCGCGCCCGTGCTGACCATGCCCACGTTCTCCTGGGCCGCGACGATCGAGCTCGTCATTCCACTGGCCATCACCGTCGTCGTGGTGCAGAACGGGCAAGGCGTGGCGGTCCTGCGCGCGGCGGGGCACCATCCGCCGACCAACGTCGCCGCGACCGCGTCGGGCGTCGCCACCATTCCCCTCGCATTCCTCGGCTCCACCCCGACCTGCCTGACCGGCCCGACCAACGCCCTCCTCGTCGCGGAAGGGCACAAGCGCAACCACTATGCGGCGGCGATCGCCTGCGGCGTGATGTCCATCGGCGTCGGCCTCATCGCCCCGGCCTTCACCGGTTTCATCCTGGCGATGCCGGCGGCGTTCATCGCGACGCTCGCGGGCGTGGCCATGTTCACGCCGCTGAAGAACGCGTTCCTGGCCGGGTTCTCCGGCGGGGCCTCCGCGGGCGCGCTCACCTGCTTCCTGGTGACCTTCTCCGAACTGAGCCTGCTGGGCATTTCGGCCCCGTTCTGGGGCCTCGTGTTCGGCGTCGCCGTGACCAAGCTGCTCGATCGCACCCCTCAGTCACCCCCGAAGGGCCGCTGACCGTACAGCGAACACATTGGCCCCCGCCGCCGGAATGGACGCCATTCCCGCAGGCGGGGGCCTTGTTCGTGTCGCGAACCAGCCGTTACGCCCCCGATTTCGCGTACGCCCTGCGAACCCGAGCGAAAGTGTCCCCTCTCACAAAATTGTCCGTTTGTGACGGTCGCCACGCGATGTAGATTCCTTGCAACGGCAAACGTTCACCCACCGCATCACAGTTCGCATTCCGAACAGCATCCTCGCGCATCCCACGTGACCGCGCGGGCAACCGCGAATCGAAGATGCGCGGGCGAACCGGCCGACGAGACCCGAACAAGGAGCCCCCTTTTCCATGAGCCACTCCCCGTACCAGGCGCCCCGCCGCCAGGGCCGAAACGCCGCCGCGGCGCACGCTTCCGCCACCGGCAACCCCGCCACCACCGCCACCACAGCCACCACCGGAGCTGCTTCGTGCGACGGCCCGTGGGCCTCGCCGACGCACAAGCGCACGGTGCTGCTCGTCCTCACGGTCGTCGCCACGGCGATCCTCTTCGACGGCTATGACCTCGTCGTCTACGGCGCGGTCCTGCCGACCCTGCTCGCCGACCCCTCCCAGATCGGCGCCCTGACGCCGGAGACCGCGGGCACGCTCGGCGCATGGGCGCTCATCGGCGTCCTCGTCGGCGCGCTGACCGCCGGCGCCGTCGGCGACAAGTTCGGCCGCAAGCGGGTCATGCTCGTCGCGTCCGTCTGGTTCTCGGCGGGCATGGCCCTCACCGCGCTGACGACGTCGACGCTGACCTTCGGATTCTTCCGCTTCCTCACCGGCGTCGGCGTCGGCATGATCGTCGCCACCGGCGGCGCCATCATCGCGGAGTTCGCGCCGCGCGGCCGCAAGAACCTGTTCAACGCCATCGTCTACTCGGGCATCCCGGCCGGCGGCGTCATGGCGTCGGTGCTGGCGATCCTGCTTCTCGACGCCATCGGCTGGCGCGGCCTGTTCCTCATCGGCGCCTCCCCGCTGCTGTTCCTGGTGCCGCTGATCATTTTCGCGCTGCCCGAGTCGCCGCGATGGCTCGTGTCCGTCGGCCGCACCGAGGAGGCGCTGGCCGTGTGCGACAAGCACGGCCTGCCCATGTCCGATTTCATCCCGTCCGCGTCGCGCATCGCCGACGCCGAGCCCGAACCCGCCGAGAAGGTCGGCTACGCGGCGCTGTTCTCGCGCAAGTACGCCATCGGCGCGCTGCTCATCGGCTTCATGAGCTTCACCGGCCTGCTGCTCACCTACGGCCTGAACACGTGGCTGCCCAAGATCATGGAGGGCGCCGGCGGCCAGGCCAAGGGCTCCCTGCTGTTCCTGGTCGTCCTCAACGGCGGCGCGATCGTCGGCGGCCTGGCGGCGTCGTGGCTGGCCGACCGCGTCGGCGCCAAGCGCGTCGTGGCCGGCACGTTCCTCATCGCCGCCCTGTGCCTGGTCATCCTGCCCATGAACCTGCCGCTCGGCGTCCTCTACGCAGCGGTCGCCATCGCCGGCTTCGGCACCATCGGCACGCAGGTGCTGGTCTACGGCCTGACGGCGAACTACTTCGGCACCGAGGCCCGCGCCGCCGGCGTCGCATGGTGCGCCGGTTTCGGCCGCATCGGCGGCATCCTCGGCCCCGTCATCGGCGGCCTGATCATCGGCGCCGGCCTGTCGTCCGGTTCGGCGCTGTACATCTTCGCCGGTCTCGCCCTGATCGGCAGCGTGCTCACCGCCCTGGTGCCGCGCTCCCCCGCCAAGGACGATCGCGTCGAGCTGCTCCCCGAGCCCGAGCACGCCACCTCCCCGGCCACCGCTTCGGCCAACGCCCCGGTCACGGCAGCCAAGTAACCGCGAAGGCGTTCACGCAAGAGTCCACGCACGAATCAGCGCCCCGGCCGAATGGCCGGGGCGCTGGTCGTCGTAAAGCGGAGGAACCTTAAGCGGACAGGCTCTCGGCGACCGCGAACGGCGCGTCGGTGACGGCGCGGACCGACTCGACGGTCTCGCCCTCGGCGCACTCCAGGAGGGTCAGGCCCTCGGTGGCGTCGACCGAGAACACGGCATAGTTGGTGACGATCATGTCCACGCACTTCGCGCCCGTCAGCGGCAGCACGCACGCCGGCAGGACCTTGGAAGCGCCCTTCTTGGTGACGTGATCCATCATCACGATGATCGACTTCGCGCCGTGGACCAGGTCCATCGCGCCGCCCATGCCCTTGACCATCTTGCCCGGGATCATCCAGTTGGCCAGATCGCCGAACTGCGACACCTCCATCGCGCCGAGGACGGCGACGTCCACCGACCGCGAACGGATCATGGCGAAGGAATCCGACGACGAGAAGAAGGAACCGCCCTCGGCGATGGTGATGGTCTCCTTGCCGGCGTTGATCAGCTCGGGATCCACGGCGTCATCGGTCGGGTACGGGCCGACGCCGAGGATGCCGTTCTCCGAATGGAGCACGACCTCGAGGTCATCGGGCAGGTAACCCGGGATGAGCGTCGGCATGCCGATGCCCAGATTGACGTACTGGCCGTTGACCAGCTCCTTGGCCACGCGCGCGGCCATCTGCTGCTTGGTCCAGGTCACTTGTCGCTCACCGTCCTGTTCTCGATGCCGGTCTCCTGCGGGCCGACCACGACCACGCGATCGACGTGGATTCCCGGCAGATCGACCTCGTTCGGGTCGATCGAATCGACCAGGTGCTCCACCTGGGCGATGGTCGTCTTGCCGCTCATGGCGGCGTCGGGGTTGAAGTTCATGGCCGTCTTGTTGAAGACGAGATTGCCGTAGCGGTCGCCCTTGTGGGCGTGGACCAGCGCGAAGTCTGCGCGGATCGACTCCTCGAGCACGTAGAGCTGCCCGCCGAACTCGCGGGTCTCCTTCGGCTTCGACGTCTCGGCGACCGTGCCGTCGGCGTTGTAGCGCACCGGCAGACCGCCCTCGGCGACCTGCGTGCCCACGCCGGCGGTGGTGTAGAACGCCGGGATGCCCGCGCCGCCGGCGCGCATGCGCTCGGCCAGGGTGCCCTGCGGCGTGAACTCGACGGACAGCTCGCCGGCCAGGTACTGGCGCGCGTACTCCTTGTTCGACCCGATGTACGAGCCGATGGTCCGGCTGATGCGCCGGTCCTCCAGGAGCGTGCCCAGGCCGAAGCCGTCGGTGCCGCAATTGTTGGAAATGATGGTCAGGTCGCCGGAGCCGAGTTCGCGCAGCGCGGCGATGAGGACGGAGGGGATGCCGACCAGGCCGAAACCGCCCACGGCGATGGACGCGCCGTCGGGGATGTCGGCCACCGCGGCATCTGCGGAGGAAATGGTCTTGTCAAGCATGACCGAAACTGTACACTGGTGTTCGCAGGTTGTACAGTGGTTCGCATAGCGCACTGCGTCGCCAAGCAAAAACACCACCGCCGACCGCACGACCCGAGCCCCCGAGAGGTCCCCATGAACGAACCGAAGGCCCCCGACGCCCTCCACGTCCAGTCCCTGGCACGCGGGCTGTCCGTCATCCGCGCATTCGGCGCCGAACGCCCGCGGCAGACGCTGGCGCAGGTCGCCGAGGCCACCGGGTTGGCCCGCGCCACCACCCGCCGCTTCCTGCACACGCTCGTCGACCTCGGCTACGCGGGCACGGACGGCTCCGAGTTCTGGCTCACCCCGCGCATTCTCGAGCTGGGCTACTCCTACCTGTCCAGCCTGTCGCTGCCGGCCATCGCCCAGCCGCGACTGGAGCAGCTGTCGGCCCGCGTCGGCGAGTCCAGCTCGATGTCGGTGCTCGACGGCTCCGATATCGTCTACGTCTCGCGCGTGCCGGTCCGGCGCATCATGACCGTGTCCATCACCCTGGGCACCCGCTTCCCCGCCTACGCCACGTCGATGGGCCGCGTGCTGCTGGCCGATCTGCCCGCCGACGACCTCGACGCGTACTTCGCCGCCACCGAGGTCGAGCGCCTGGCGCCGCGATCGCTGGGCACCGAGAAGGAGCTGCGCCGCGAGCTGAAGCAGATCCGCGCCCAGGGCTGGGCGCTGGTCGACCAGGAGCTCGAGCCGGGGCTGCGCTCCCTGGCCGCCCCCATCCGCGGCACCGACGGCCGGACGGTGGCGGCCATCAACGTTTCCACCCAGACCGCCGCCCACGACGTCGACGACCTCCTGCGCGACTTCCTCCCCGCCGTCCTGGAGACGGCCACCACCATCGCCGGGGACCTCGCGGCCCAGCGGCACTGACGCATCGCGCCGGGTCCGCACGTGCTCCGGCCGACTGCTTTGCGACGACCACGTTTCACCGATCCACCCCAAGAGAAGAAGACGAAAGGCTCCCCATGACCACCTCCGGCACCAACCCCGACAACGCCAAGAATTCCGACAACGCCACCGGCACCGGCACCGCCAAGAACCCGGACGACATCGTCCTGTGCGCTCCCCTGCGCACGCCCGTCGGCCGCTACGGCGGCGCCTTCACCGAAGTGCCCGTGCAGGACCTGGCCTCGACCGTGGTGCGCGAGATCGTCGCCCGCACCGGCATTTCCGGCGATGACGTCGACGACGTCATCCTGGGCCAGGCCAACCCCAACGGCTCCGCGCCGGCGCTGGGCCGCATCGTCGCCCTCGACTCCGGCCTGGGCGAGTCGGTGCCGGGCATGCAGCTCGATCGCCGCTGCGGCGCCGGCCTGCAGGCCGTGGCCACCGCCGCCGCGCACATCGCGTGCGGCGCCGCCGAGCTGATCATCGCCGGTGGCGCGGAGTCCATGAGCCGCACCGAGTACACCGTCGACTCGAAGGTCCGCTGGGGCGCCAAGGGCGGCGACATGACCTTCCGCGACCGCCTCTCCGAGGCCCGCGCCACCGCCGGCGGCAAGGACCACCCGATCCCCGGCGGCATGATCGAGACCGCCGAGAACCTCCGCCGCGAATACTCCATCACCCGCGAGGCCCAGGACGAACTGTCCGCCGAGTCCCACCGCCGCGCCGTCGCGGCCCGCGACGGCGGCGTCTTCGCCGAGGAGATCGTCCCCGTCGCCGTGCCCGGCAAGCGCCGCAAGGATCCGGCGATCATGATCGCGGCGGACGAGCACCCGAGGGCGGGCACGACCGTCGAAAAGCTCTCTGCCCTGCGCCCGGTCATGGGCCGCCAGGACGACGAAGCGACCGTGACCGCGGGCAACGCATCCGGGCAGAACGACGGCGCCGCCGCGATGATCGTGACCACCCGCGCCAAGGCCGCCGAGCTGGGGCTGGAGCCGATGGCGCGGCTGGCCGGTTGGGCCGTGGCCGGCGTCGCACCGGAGACCATGGGCATCGGGCCGGCGCCGGCGACCGCGAAGGCGCTCGGGAGACTGGGCCTGACCCTCGACGACATGGACCTCATCGAGCTCAACGAGGCCTTCGCCGCCCAGGCGCTGGCCGTCCTGTCCGAGTGGGGCGTGGCCGCCGACGACCCGCGCCTGAACACCCACGGCTCCGGCATTTCGCTGGGCCACCCCGTCGGCGCGACCGGAGCACGCATGCTGGTCACCCTCTGCCACGAGATGGCGCGCCGCGACGACGCCCGCCTGGCGCTGGCGACCATGTGCATCGGCGGCGGGCAGGGCCTGGCCGCCGTGCTGGAGAAGGAATAGCGGACCAACGGACATAAAGGAGAACCCATGATCCTGCACCACGTCGAATACGGCGCCGAGCACGACGGCGATCCCGTCGTCTTCCTCGGTTCCATCGCATCCACCACCGACATGTGGCTGCCGCAGCTCGATGCGCTGTCGGCCACGCGCCGCGTCATCGCGCTCGACCATCGCGGTCACGGCCAGTCGCCGGACCCGGACGTCGCACCCGGCGAGACCACTTTCGATTCGCTTGCCGACGACGTCCTGTCCACCCTCGATTCGCTCGGCGTCGGGAATTTCGACGTCGTCGGCCTGTCGCTCGGCGGCGCGCTGGCGCAGTACCTGACGGCGACGTCGGGGCGCGTGACGCGGGCGGCGTTCCTGTGCACCGCCGCGTACTTCGGCGGCGACGACAAGTGGCTCCCGCGGGCGGAGCTGACCCGTGCCGAGGGCATGGCGCCCATGGTCGACGGCGTCGTCGGCCTGTGGTTCACCGAGGAGTTCCGCGCCGCCAACCCGGCGACCACCGAG
>NZ_DURI01000172.1 GCF_012837295.1 Corynebacterium sp.
CGGCGACGTGCTCGGCCAGGCGCGCGGACTCCGCCTCGGCCGACTCGATGCGCACCCGCAGCGACTCCTCGGCCGCGACGAGCCGGACGACGCCCTCGCGGCGGTCGGCCAACGCCCGGACCTGCGCCATGTGCTCGGATTCGGCGGCGCGGAAGGCATCTTCGGCCTCCCCGAGGACGTCGCGGACGGATTCGAGGCGCTCGCGGGCCTCCCCCTCGGCCTCCGACAGCTCTTCTTCTTCGGCGGCGGCGCGCTCGGCGCGGGACTCCAGCTCTTCCGGGTCCTGCCCGGTCCACGGCGCCGGCGCCGAATCCGCGGCGCGGTCGGCGGCGATGCGGCGGGTCGCGCCCACTCGCTCGGCGAGGGCGGACAACCGGAACCACAGCTCGCGAGCGGCGTCGGCCCGGGGCGTGACCTCCTCCAGCTCCGCTTCCAGGTCATCGCGGCGCTCGGCGGCCTCCTCGGCGATCGCCTCCTCCGCCGCCACCTTGTCGGCGACCATCTTGGCTCGCTCGGCGGCGTCGGAAAGCGCCGCCCGCAGGGCCACGAGATCGGCCGCCGCGAGCGCCAGCCTGGCCTCCCGCAAGTCCGCCTGGACCGTCTGCGCGCGGCGGGCGGCCTCCGCCTGGCGGGCCAGGGGCTTGAGCTGGCGGCGGAGCTCTCCGACCAGGTCCTCGAGACGGTCGAGGTTGGCCTGCATCGCCTGCAGCTTGCGCTGGGCCTTCTCTTTGCGACGCCGATGCTTGAGCACGCCGGCGGCTTCCTCGATGAAGGCGCGGCGCTCCTCCGGGCGCGACTCCAGGATCTGGGCCAGGCGGCCCTGGCCGACGATGACGTGCATTTCGCGGCCGATGCCCGAATCGCTGAGCAGCTCCTGGACGTCCATGAGACGGCAGCGGGAACCGTTGATCTCGTATTCGCTGGCGCCGTCGCGGAACATGCGGCGGGTCACCGAGACCTCGGAATAGCCGATGGGCAGGGCCCCGTCGGCGTTGTCGATGGTCAGCGTCACCTCGGCGCGGCCCAGCGGCTTGCGACCCGAGGTGCCGGCGAAGATGACGTCCTCCATCTTCCCGCCGCGCAGGGTCTTGGCGCCCTGCTCGCCCATCACCCACGCCAGGGCGTCGACGACGTTGGACTTGCCGGAGCCGTTCGGGCCGACGACCGCGCAGATGCCCGGCTCGAACTTCAGCGTGGTCGCCGACGCGAAGGACTTGAATCCTTTGAGGGTCAGCGATTTGAGGTGCACGACTGGTCATTCTGCCATGTCGGGCACCCGGGATCGGGTACCTCGCGGATGTCGGCGGGCGACGCGTCCATCCCCTGCTTCCCCTACTTCCTCTCGAACCCCGCGTAACCGCCGCGGGCGTCGCCGAAGTCGGCGACGACGGTGGAGACCGATCCCGGCGCGTCGGGGCCCTCGAGCCACTCGAGAAGCGCCTCGCAGGCCGACGCGGGCCCCTCGGCGACGACCAGGACGCGGCCGTCCGGGTAATTCTTCGCGTAGCCCGTCAGCCCCAGCTCGAGGGCGCGGACGCGGGTGGCCCAGCGGAAGCCGACGCCCTGGACGTGGCCATGGGCCCAGGCGGTCAGGCGGGTGCCGCTCGCTGCTTCGCCGTTCACTGCTTCACCTCGGCCGCGCCGCCCTCGTCGGCGCGCACGGTCATGGGGTCGGAGCCGTCCCAGCATTCGATGTTCTCGTGGCCGCGGATGCCGGGAAGGTCATCGCGGTGGAAAACGGGGTTGAGGCCCTTGGCCTTCTGCGCGGCGTAATTGCCCAGCAGCGCGACGGCGACGCCGCCCAGCGGCAGGATCGCGGCGATGTTGATGGTGGCCATCAGCGCCGAGAAGACGTCGGCGAGCGCCCACACCAGCGGCACCGAGCCCAGCGCCCCGCCGAGGACGCACAGAACGATCAGGGCGCGCACGACATTGAGCACCGACTTCTTCCCGTTGAGGAATGGGACGTTGGCCTCGGCGTAGTAGTAGTTGCCGATGATCGACGAAAACGCCAGGAAGAAGATGATGACCGTCACCGCGTGGATGCCCCACGAGCCGATCTGGGCGGCCAGCGCCGCCTGGGTCAGCGACGTGCCTTCCGCGCCGGTGCCGTATTCCGGGTTCGACAGCAGAATGATGACGGCGGTGACGGTGCAGACGATGATGGTGTCGAAGTAGACGCCGAGGGTCTGGATCAGGCCCTGCTTGCACGGGTGCGACACCGACGACGTCGCCGCCGCGTTCGGGGTGGAGCCCATGCCGGCCTCGTTGGAGAACAGGCCGCGCCGGATGCCCTGCATGATCGCGGTGCCCACCGCCGCACCGGCGATCTCGCGGATGCCCAGCGCGTGCTCGACGATGAGCGCCAGCATCGAGGGCACCTCGCGCCAGTTGATCGCCAGCACGATGATCCCGAGGATGATGTAGGCGATCGCCATCACGGGCACGATGACCTGCGTGACCTTGGAAATCCGCTGCACGCCGCCGAAGATGATCAGGCCCGTCGCCGCTGCGAGCACCAGCCCGATGATGGTCTTGGTGGTCACCGAATCATTGCCGGTGGACTCCGCCACCGCGGCGGTGATGGAGTTCGACTGCACGGCATTGAACACGAAGCCGTAGGTGACGGTGATGGCCAGTGCGAAGAGGATGGCCAGCCAGCGGAATTTCTCGCCCAGTCCGCGGGTGATGTAGTACGCGGGGCCGCCGCGGTAGGAGTCCTGGTCCTTCACCTTGTACAGCTGCGCCAGGGTGGATTCCACGAAGCTGGTCGCGCCGCCGATGATGGCGAGCAGCCACATCCAGAACACCGCGCCGGGGCCGCCGGTCGAGATGGCCACGGCCACGCCCGCGACGTTGCCGGTGCCCACGCGCGACGCCGCCGAAATGGTGAACGCCTTGAAGCTGGAGATGCCCTTGACGCCCTCCGAAATGTCCGACGGCTTTTCGCCGATGGCGCGGAACATGTCCGGCAGGTAGCGGATTTGCACCAGGATGGTGCGGGCGCAGAAGTACAGGCCCGCCAGGACGAGCAGCGCGATCATGAACAGCCAGTACTTGTCGTTCCAGGCGGTGACGGCGCTCGTGGCGCTTTCCATCCAACTCATGAACGTCACATTAGACGCGCATCAGCGGAGGGTAAACGCCTTGACAGGAACCACAGCATGACGAATGCGGCGATCGCCCACCACAGGTAGGTGTTGCCGAACACGTGCCAGAAGGGCGTCCAGTCCAGCTCACGGGCCTGTTCCGCCGGGGCCAGAGCCTGCGGTTCCAACGCGTAGCAGAGCAACCCGATGCCGACGAAAATCCACGGCAGGCTTCCCACGCCTCTACCCGTCCCCCGCCCCGATCGCAGCGCCAGCATGGCCACCGCGATGAGCAGGACGGGCACCCACACCCAATGGTGCGACCATGACACGGGGGACGCCAAGAGCCCGAACAGCGCGTTGGCGCACACGGCGAGGAACGCGTGCCCGTCGCGAAGCAAACGGAGCATGACGGCGACCGTGACGGCCAGCGCCACCGCGACCAGCGCCAGCCACAGCCCGCCGCCGCCGTCCTCGGTGTGCAGGCCCAGGCGCCACAGTTCGGCGTCGATGGACTGGTTGGAGGCGTACATCGGGCCGCCGATGCGCCCGGTGTTGATCAGCGTGTCCGTCCAGTATTGCGTCGAATCTGCGGGCAGCACCAGGTGGCCGATGAGCGTCAGTCCGCCGGCGGACGCCGCGATGCGCGCGATGCCCGCCCAATCCAGGCGCAGCAGGAACCACAGCCCGAAGACCGCGGGCGTCAGCTTCACGGCGATGGCGGCGCCGGTGAGCAGGCCGCGGTATTTCGGGGGTACGACGAGGACGTCGATGGCCACGAGCATCATCAACATCACGTTGACCTGGCCAAACGCAATCGTCGTATGCACGGGGCCGAACCACAGCAGGGCGGCCGTCAGCGCCAGCGCGAGCCATCCCGCATCGGCGGGACGCATGCCCCCGAGCTTGACGACGACCTCGCGCAGCACCCACCACAGCCCCCCGATGGTCACGGCGGCGACGAGGATGAACACGAATTGCAGCGGCATCAGAGCCAGCGGCGCGAAGAGCACGGCGGCGATCGGCGGGTACGTGAACGGTAGCCAGACGTCGATGGTCGTGGGGAACGTGCCGTCGTACAGCGGCAGCCCGTCGAGGACGCGCTGGCCCCCGACGACGTATACGTCGGCGTCGAGGAAGTAGCGCGCGGCGCCGGAGAAATCGACGAGCTTCGTCGCCGCGAGCGCGAGGAACGCCACCGCGATGACGACGCGGACCCACGTGCGGCGCAATACGACCGCGGCATGATCGAGGGGCCCGCGTGCGGGGCGAGTTCGGAGAGTGTCGTCGGAGCGGGTCATGCGGCCTTCCGGGTCCGTGGGAGCCGCTGGCATCGCGGGCAGTGGTAGCTGGAGCGGTTCATGAACGTGGAGCGGATTATCGGCGCACCGCACCGCCCGCACGGTTCACCCTCCCGACCGTAGGCCTCCAGGTCGCGGGAGAAGTACCCCGACTCGCCGTTGACGTTGACGTAGAGGGAATCGAAGCTCGTCCCGCCGACGGTGATTGCGCGGCCCATCACCTCGCGGCCGGCGCGCAAGAGCTTGGCCAGGGTGCGCACCGACAACTCGTCGGCGGGGGTCTCTCCGTGGATGCGGGCGGCCCACAGCATCTCGTCGGCGTAGATGTTGCCGATGCCCGAGACCACTTCCTGATTGAGCAGCACCCGCTTGATGCCGCTGGTGCGCCGCCGGATCACGTGCGCCAGCGCCACCGGATCCACCAGCGGATCCATGAGGTCGCGGGCAATGTGGGCCGCCGGGGCGGGCACGCCGCCGGGTCCCGCATCGCACGCCCACACCCAACCGAAGGTGCGTTGATCGCGGAACTGCAGCGTCAACCGGTCGCCGTGGGGTCCGTCGAGTTCGAGCACCGCGCGGACGTGCGGCGAGGGCGGGGTGTCCGGCCCCGGCACGATCAGCTGGCCGCTCATGCCCAAATGGATGAGCAACGTCGACTCGTCGTCAAGCGAAAGCCACAGGAACTTGCCCCGCCGGCCCGTGCCCGTGATGATGCGGCCGACCAGGCGCTCGCCGAATTCCGGGGCGCCGCCGGGCTGCCGGCGGACCGCGCGATCGCGCAGCACCCGCGCCGAGGCGATGCGGCGGCCGCGGACGTGGGGATCGAGGCCCAGGCGGATGGTCTCCACCTCGGGGAGTTCGGGCACCCTGGTCCCCTAGCCCAGCGCCGTGTGCGCCTGGTGGGCGGCGAGCATCTCGGCTTCCTTCTTCGTCGCGCCGGTGCCCGTGCCGCGGACGACGCCGTCGACGAGCAGTTCGACGGAGTACGTGCGGGCGTGATCCGGGCCCTCCGACGTGACGTTGTACTCGGCGGCCGGGAGCTTCTTCGCGGACAGGCGCTCCTGGAGCAGCGTCTTCCAGTCCCGTCCGCGCGCCTGCGTAGGGGCCTCGTCGATCATCGCGTCGAACAGGCGCAGGATCGTCGCCTGCGACGTTTCGAAACCATGCTGCAGGTAGATCGCGCCGAGCAGCGCCTCGACGGTGTCGGCGAGGATCGAATGCTTGTCGGCGCCGCCCGTGGCCTTCTCGCCGCGGCCCAGCAGAATGTGCGGGCCCAGCTCGATGCGCCGCGCCAGATCGGCGAGCGCGTACATGTTGACCACGCCCGCGCGCATCTTGGAGATGTCCTGCTCGGCGCGGTCCGGGAAGCGCCGGTACAGCTCCTCGGCGACGCACATGCCCAGCACGGCGTCGCCCAGGAACTCCAGGCGCTCGTTGTTGGTCAGGTTGCCGTTTTCATTGGCGAAGCTGCGGTGCGTCAGCGCCAGGCACAGGCGCTCGTCCTCGAGCTCGACGCCGAGACGCTCGAGCAGCGGCGCGTGGTCGACCGACGTGAACGCCGCCTGGCGCGCGGCCTCGCCGCTGAGTCGCCGCTTCCTGCTCACTTCGCGTCCCCGGCGCCGGCCTCGTCGCCGTTCCCGTCGCCGCCTTCGCCGCCCCCGAGGTCGCCGAACTTCTCGGCCAGGCCCGCCCAGCGCGGGTCGGGGGCGTCACCCTGCTCGCCGGAGACCCCGTCGGGCGCGGGCACGCCGGTGTCCTCGCCGTGGCACGGGTGATTCTCTACGTTCTCGCACGTCGGGTTGAACGGGAGCGCCAGGACGGCCTCATCGATGACGGCCTGGGTGATGTCCGCCAGGTCGCCGTCGAGCGCGGGCACGTCATCCGCCGCATCCTCGTCGTCGACGTCGCCGGTGAGGAAACCCTCGCCCGCGGAGAACACCGTGGACACGTGGATGTCCA
>NZ_DURI01000173.1 GCF_012837295.1 Corynebacterium sp.
GGCTGGTCGGCGGGAGCCGATCAATCGAACACCCGCCGCAAGGCTGATTCAAGCGCTGGCCGCATGACGTTGAACATGCGATGACAGCGTGAACGGGCCCGAGCCCCTCCCCACGGGAGGTGGCCGGGCCCGTTTTCTTATGCTCGGCTTTCTTATGCTCTGATGTGGCCGCCGCCCAGCCGCCGCTTGCCCCTCCCCCGAAAGGTCCCGCCGCCCATGCCCGATCTGATGCAGATCCTCACCGGCTTCGGTTCGGTGGCGCTCATCATCGCCATCGGCTGGCTCGTCGGCCGCGGCGGAGTGCTGGGCAAGAACGGCGGCTACGCCCTGAACATGGTCGTCTACTGGGTGGCCATGCCGTGCATGCTGCTGCACACGCTGGCGACGTCGGACACCGGCGGCGCCCTCGGCCAGGCCTTCGTGGTGGCGGCCGGGTCGGCGTTGACGGTGGCGGCGGTGTACATGGTCGTCGCAAAGCCGCTCGTGGGGCAGCGCGGGCCGGAGCGCGTCGTCGGCGCGATGTCCTCGAGCTACAACAACGTCGCCAACCTGGGCATCCCCATCGCCACGGCGGTGCTGCACGACGCGACGGCGATCGTGCCGGCGCTCATCTTCCAGATCGCCTTCTACGCGCCGGTCTGCCTGACGGTGCTGGACATCCTCACGTCGCGGCGCGGGCGGCTCGACCTCCGCCGCACGGTGCTCACACCACTGAAGAACCCCATTTTCGTCGGCGCCGCGCTGGGGCTGGCCGCGGGCGCGCTGCCGAACGGCCTGCCCACGGTCATCGCGTCCCCCGTCGGGTTGCTCGGTCAGGCGGCGGTGCCCATGGCGCTGCTGGCCTTCGGCATCGGGCTGCACGGCGCGACGGTGCTGCGCAAGGGCACGGCGCCCCGCCGGGCGATCGTGGTCTCGTCGGTGCTGAAGAACCTGGGCCAGCCGCTGGCCGCCTGGTTCATCGCGTCGGTGCTGCTGGGCATGGAGGGCCACGCGCTGCTGGCGGCCGTGGTCATCGCCGCCCTGCCTACCGCGCAGAACGTGTACACCTTCTCGTCGCGGTTCGGGCGCGGCACCATCCAGGCCCGGGACTCGGCGGTGGTGACGACGCTCGCGTGCGTCCCCGTGGTGTTGGTCATCGCCCTGCTGCTGGGTTGATCCCGCCGCCGGTTCCCCATTCGCCGCTACCCTTGGTGGCGTGGAATTGCTCAAGGAACTCCTGTCCGCCGACCCTTCCGTCCCCCGTCTTACCTGTTACGACGAAACCACCGGTGGCCGCACCGATTTGAGCGCCACCACCTTGGACAACTGGGCGTCGAAGATCGCGAACATGCTCCACGACGAATTCGATCTCGACCCCGGCGATGCGGCGTGGATCGATCTGCCGCCGATCTGGCAGGCGGCGTGCATCATCGTCGGCGCCGAGCGCGCGGGCGTCGAGTTGAGCGACGATGATCCGCTGGTCGTGTTCACGACCGTCGGCAAGCTGTCCGAGTGGGAGGAGAAGTTCCCCGACGCGTACCTGGCGGCGGTCACCGACGACGCCTTCGGCCGCGGGGTCGTCGAGACCGGCGGCGAGATTCCCCCGGGCGTCGTCGATTTCGGGCCGGAGGTCCGGCTGCATCCGGACGGGTACATCGGCATGGGCCCGGATGCGGGGCAGGTGCTCATCGACGGCGCGACGCCCGAGGAGCTCACCGTGCGCGCCAAAAAGGTGGCCGAGGAGGCCGGGCTGGACGATGGCGCCCGCGTGATCTCCCAGGGTTGGGCAGGCGGCCCGACCGCCGACGAGTGGATCCGATCGGTGCTCGCCGCATGGTCCGTCGGCGGGGCGGCCGTGATCGTCCGCGACGGCGATGATGAGCGGTTGGAGCGGATCGCCGACATCGAAAAGGCCCGGCCCCTGGGTTAGGCGGTCGGCCGTCGTCAAGCGGCATGCTTTGGGCCCCCATCCCACCTGGGATGCGGGCCCTTCGTCATGGAGTCCTGCGGATGGTGCGATCCAGTGCGGGACGGGACTACTTCACGTCGCGGCGGGAGGCGACGAGAATGCCGCCGCCGATGATCGCGATCGACCACGCGGCCAAGACGATGCCGGCATGAAGATCGGAGACGCCGATGTCCATCATGCCGATGAGCTGGCGCGACGACACCCACGGGAGGTACTTCGACAGCGTCTGCAGGAACTCCAGCGGCACGGTGCTGATGGCGATCTCGATGACCATGATCCACGCGATCGGCAGGCCCACCGCCACCGCGGTGACCGGGACGAGCATGCCGACGGCCGAGCCGATCGCCGTCCACAGCAGCAGCATTCCGATGGTCGCCGCGGCGACGCCGAACTCCTCCGGAACGAGCGCGCCGACTGCGGCGAGGACGCCCGCGGCGACTGCGAAGCCGACGAGGATCGAGGCGCAGACGATGAGCACCTGCGCCACGAGCCGGGCGACGTGCACCCCCGGCCGGTCGTTCGCGGAAAGATAGCCGAAAGCGACGCGGCGGCCGGAAATCTCGGAGGCGGAACCGGCGGCGGCGAAGATCATGGCGATGATCACCACGACGTCCGCGCCGAGCAACACCTGCGGGAACGTCGGCTCGAACATGAACTCGGCGGGCCCGCCGCGGGTCGCGAACCACATCATCAACGGGAGACCGATGGTGAAGGCGAGGATCGCGATCACGTATCCCCACGTGGAGCGGAGGTTGAGCAGTCGGACAACTTCAGAGCCGAGCAGATTCAGCGGGCCCGGCAGTGCGCCCTCGGAGACGGCGAAAGTCGGGGCGGTGCCGGTACGGGAGCGGGCGGTGCCGGAGCGGGCGGTGGCGGGCGAATATGACGTGGTCATGGCGTTTCTCCTGGGGTTCGAGATCTGGCTTCGGGAGCGGGTTCCGGGTTGCGGCTCGCGTCCGGGCTGGGCTTGCGGGGGCTGGTGTTGCGGAGGGTCAGGCGACGGCCGCGCCCGGGTACCCGCCCGGTGCCGCGTTCTCGCCGGCGCTGCCGTACTCGGCGTGGGCGGATGCCACGGCCCAATAGGCCTCTTCGAGGGAGGAGTGGCCGTCGAGAAGCTCCTGCTTGTCCCACTCCCCGATCAGCCGGCCCTTGCCGATGATCACCAGCCGGTCGGCGGTGACCTCCATCTCGGACAGGAGGTGGGAGGAGACGAGGACGGCGCGGCCCTCGTCGGCGAAGGCGCGGATGGAGCGGCGGATCCAGCGGATGCCGTCGGGGTCGAGGCCGTTGACGGGTTCGTCGAGAACGAGGTGCGCGGGGTCGCCGAGCATCGCCGTGGCCAGGCCGAGGCGCTGCTTCATGCCGAGCGAGAAACCGCCGATGCGCTTGCCGGCGACGGATTCGAGGCCGACGAGGGCAAGGCATTCGTTGACGCGGGCGGCGTCAATGGCGGCGCTGCGGGCGACGGCGGTCAAGTGGCCGCGGGCGGTGAGCTTCGGGTTCATCCATCCGGCATCGAGCATCGCGCCGACGATGCGGGCGGGTGCGCGGCAGCCGGCCAGCGAGCGGCCGTCGATGAGTGCTTCTCCGCGGTCGATCTTGTCCAGGCCGAGCATGCAGCGCATGGTCGTGGACTTGCCGGATCCGTTCGGGCCGAGGAATCCGGTCACGGTGCCGTCGGGGACGTCGAAGGTGAGGTCCTCGACGACGCGGTGCCGGCCGTAGGACTTGGTCAGATTCTTGATTTCGAACATGACTTCATCGTCGCCGCGCGGCCGTCGTTTCCCATCGGTCCACGGGATGGTTTCGGAAGGGAGATCGGGCCCCGGCGGGTCATACCCGGGTACTAGTCGCGTCCCGCCCCGGCCCCCGGCCGCTACTCCAGCTCGCCGACGCCGACGCGCCCGGTGCTCAGCGCGAACAGCACGGCGTGGACGCGGTCGCGGGCGCCGGTCTTCATCAGGATGCGCCCGACGTGCGTTTTCACGGTCGGCATCGCGATGAACAGCTCCTCCGCGATCTCCGCGTTCGTCCGCCCCAGCGCGATGAGCCGCAGAATCTCCTCCTCGCGCAGGGTCAGCGGGTCCGGCAGGTCGTCGCGGGTGCGCGCCTCCCCGGCGGCCTCGCTTGACGACGTCCCACCGCCCCCGAATCCGCCGCCCCCTCCGAAC
>NZ_DURI01000174.1 GCF_012837295.1 Corynebacterium sp.
ACGCCCATCCGCCGCCTGCTCGTGCGCGTCGAACGGTCGCGGGCACGGGAACTCGGCCGCGCACTGCGGGCCGCCCGCGGGGTCCGGGCCACGCGGAGGGATCCGGCGCCGGTGCGCGTCATCGTGGACCCCGCGCGTTTCGGGTAGCGGATGCCCAGGGCCGGACACGAGGAGCCGGGTGCGGCGCGCCGGGGCAGCCCGGGACTGCGGGCGCATCCTGGGCGTTCACGCCGGTGGGGTAGCATCGTCCTTCGATTCCGGGCGCGCGCCCGGACCAGTCCCACCGTCCCATCCTCAAGCCCGCAGGAGCTGATGCGAAGCATGTCCGTCCGAGAGATCCGCTTGTTCGGGGACCCCGTCCTGGTGTCCCGCGCCGACGAGGTCACGGCCTTCGACGCGAAGCTGGCCCACCTCGCCGACGACATGCTCGAGACCATGGACTCCGCCGGCGGCGTCGGCCTGGCGGCCAACCAGGTCGGCGTGCTGCAGCGCGTGTTCGTCTACGACTGCGACGACCGCCGCGGCGAGCTGGTCAATCCCGAGTGGGAGCCGATCGGCGACGAGACCGAGCTGGACGACGAGGGCTGCCTGTCCATCCCCGGCATCAACGCCCCGGTCGAGCGGTACCTGCGGGTCCGCGCCACGGGCCAGGACCGCACCGGCACGCCCGTGACCATCGAGGCCGAGGGCCTGCTGGCGCGCTGCATCCAGCACGAGACGGACCATTTGGACGGCGTGCTCTTCCTCAAGCGCATGACTCCGGAGGCCCGCAAGGCCGCGATGCGCGAACTGCGCGCCACCGACTGGTTCCTGGCCGGGAAGTAGGGGGAGACCATGCGACTAATTTTCGCCGGCACCCCCGAGCCCGCCGTCCCCGCGCTGCGCGCGCTGATCGAGCACCCCGGCCACGAGGTCGTCGCGGTGCTCACCCGCCCGGACGCCCGCGTGGGCCGCGGCCGCTCGCTCAAACCCTCGCCGATCAAGCAGGTGGCGGTCGAGCACGGCATCGAGGTCATCGAACCGGCTTCGCTCGCCGAAGCCGACGCGCGCGCCCGTTTGGCCGAACTGTCTCCCGACTGCATCCCCGTGGTGGCGTACGGCAACCTCGTGCCCAAGGATTTGCTGGACCTGCCCGTCCACGGCTGGGTGAACCTGCACTTTTCGGTGCTGCCCGCGTGGCGCGGTGCGGCGCCGGTGCAGGCGGCGATCGCCGCCGGCGACGAAATCACCGGCGCGTCGACGTTCCTCATCGAGGAAGGTCTGGACACCGGCCCGGTCTTCGGCACCGTCACCGAGACGATCAAGGCCGGCGACACCGCCGATGACCTGCTGACCCGCCTCGCGCATTCCGGCGCCGGCCTGTTGGCCGCGACCATGGACGGGCTGGAGGCCGGGCACCTGCGCCCCGAACCGCAGTCCCCGGATGGCGTGAGCCACGCGGCGAAGATCACCTCCGCCGACGCCCGCGTCGACTGGACCATGCCGGGGCACCTCATCGACCGGCGCATCCGCGCCCACACGCCCGCTCCGGGCGCGTGGACGATGCTCGGCGACGACCGCATCAAGGTGGGGCCGGTGACCCCGGTCGACGCCGACGACGAATCGCTTGCCGACGGTGACCTGGGCGTGGGACGCATCCGGGTGGAGAAGAAGCGGGTGCTCGTCGGCGCGGGCGGCGGCACCGCCGTCGTGCTCGGCGACGTGCAGCCCCCGGGCAAGCGCATGATGAACGCAGTGGACTGGGCGCGCGGCGCCCGGCCGGACGAGGGGACGATGGTCTAGATGACCGAGCAGCGCTCGAACGACGGCGGCAAGCGGCCCGCACGCTCCAAGAACACCCGCCGCCGCAACGCCTCCGGGCAGCGGCGCGGCCGCTCCGGCGGCCAGGGTGGTCAGGGTGGTCAGGGTGGCCGGGGTGGCCAGGGTGGTCACGGAAACAAGGGCGGCCAGGGCGGCCACGGCGGCCGGAAGGCCAGCGCCATCGACGCACCCCGCCAGGTGGCGCTCGACGTGCTGGCGGCCGTCCGCTCCGAGGGCACGTACGCGAATCTGATGCTGCCCAAGGAGCTCCGCTCCAGGAACCTCACCGGACGGGACGCGGCCTTCGCCACCGAGCTGACCTACGGCACCCTGCGCGCTGAAGGCCTGCTCGACGCCGTGTTGGCGAAGGCGTCGACCCGCCCGCTCGACCAGATCGACCCCGAGGTCCTCGACGTCCTGCGTCTGGGCGCTTACCAGCTGCTGCGCACCCGCGTCGGCGCCCACGCGGCCGTGGACACCTCGGTGCGCGCCGTGATCGGCGCCGGAAAGGTGGGGGCCAAGGGCTTCGTCAACGCCATCCTGCGCACCATCGCCGACAAGGACGAGGCGGCCTGGGTCGCCGACGTCGCCCCCGACGCCGCCCGCGATCCGGTGGGGCACCTCGCGCTCAAGCACGGGCACCCGCGGTGGATCGCCGACGCCTTCGCGCAGGCGTTGGCATCCCGCGCCGGTGAGCTCGGCGACGCCTTGGCCGCGGACGACGCCCGACCGATCGTGCACCTCGTCGCAAAGCCGGGCGAGATGTCCGCCGAAGAGCTGGCCCTGATCACCGGCGGCGAGGAAGGGCCCTGGTCCCCGTACTGCGTCCGCCTGGACTCGGGCGCCCCCGGCGACCTTGGTCCGGTCAAGGAGCGGCTCGCGGCCGTGCAGGACGAAGGGTCGCAGCTCATCGCGCGCGCGGTGACCATGGCGCCGCTGATCGGCGAGGACGGCGGGCGCTGGCTCGACCTGTGCGCCGGCCCGGGCGGCAAGGCGGCGTTCCTCGGCGGCATCGCGAAGATCGACGGCGCGACCGTCGACGCGGTCGAACCCGTGCAGAAGCGGGCCGGCCTGGTGGAAAACTCCGTCCAAGGGCTGCCGGTGACGGTGCACGTCGCCGACGGCCGGAAGCCGGGGCTCGACGCAGGGTACGACCGCATCCTCGTCGACGCGCCATGCTCCGGCCTGGGCTCGCTGCGGCGCCGCCCCGAGGCGCGCTGGCGCAAGACGACCGACGACCTGCCCGGCCTCACCGCGCTGCAGGGCGAATTGCTCGAGTCCGCGGCGGCTCTGGTGCGGCCCGGCGGCGTCATCGTCTACTCGACGTGCTCGCCCCACCTCAGGGAAACCCGGGGCGCCGTCGACCGCGCCGTGCGGCAGCTGGGCCTCGAGGAACTCGACGCCCGCCCCCTCGTGGAGCCCATGGGCGACGTCGGCGACGGACCCTCCGTGCAGATGTGGCCGCACCGCCACGGCACGGACGCGATGTTCTTCGCCGTGCTGCGCAAGCCGGCGTAGCCGCTCGCGGGGGCGCGGTAGGCTTTCGGGCATGAGCACCCCGATCATCGCGCCCTCGATCCTCGCCGCCGATTTCGCCCGCCTCGACCGGGAAATCGAGGCCGTCTCCGACGCCGACTGGATCCACATCGACGTCATGGACGGCCACTTCGTGCCCAACCTCTCCTTCGGCGTGCCGGTGATGGCGGCCGTGGCGAAGGTGACCGACAAGCCCCTCGACGTGCACCTCATGATCGAGGAGCCCGAGAAGTGGGTGGACGGTTACGTCGAGGCCGGCGCCGCGGGCGTCACCTTCCACGTCGAGGCTTCGGCGGATCCCATCGCGCTCGCCCGCAAGCTGCGGGAGTCCGGGGTCCACGCGGGCATTTCCGTGCGACCGGGCACCCCGATCGAGCCGTGGCTGGAGCACCTGCACGAGTTCGACCTGGTGCTGGTCATGAGCGTCGAGCCGGGCTTCGGCGGCCAGTCCTTCATGCCGGAGCAGCTGGAGAAGGTCCGCATCCTGCGCAACCAGATCGATCTGCGGGGCCTGGGCACGATCATCGAGATCGACGGAGGCATCGCCGGCGACACCATCTCCGACGCCGCCGAAGCGGGCTGCGACGCCTTCGTCGCCGGCTCCGCCGTCTACGGGGCCGACGTGCCCAACGACGCCGTCAACGAACTGCGCGCGCTGGCCGTCGAGGGCCAGCTGCGCGCCGAGGAAAGCTGACCGGGACTCCGCCCGGGAAGCCCGACCAGGAAAGCCGAGGCCGCCATGCCGCTGTTCACTGATCTCGTCGCCTCCACGGCGCTGTCGCCCGACCAGGCGATGCGCACCGCCATCGCCGCCGCCGAGCGGGTGCGGGGCACGACCTCGCCCAATCCGCCCGTGGGCTGCGTCATCCTCGACGCCGCCGGCGTGCCCGTGGCCGTCGCCGGCACCGACCCCGTCGGCGGGCCCCACGCCGAAGCCCAGGCCCTGGAGATGGCCGGCGACCGCGCCAAGGGCGGCACCGCGGTGGTCACCCTCGAGCCCTGCCACCACCACGGCCGCACCGGTCCGTGCACGGGAGCCCTCCACGAGGCGGGCGTCGCCTCGGTCGTCTACGCCGTCGACGACCCCAATCCCGTCGCAGCCGGCGGAGCCGATTGGCTCGATGCCCGCGGCGTGCAGGTCGTGCGCGGCACGTTGCGCGCCGACGTCGCCGACGGCGTCCTGCGCCCGTGGCTGCACTGGCAGGCCACGCGGCGGCCGCACATCACGTTGAAGACCGCGAGCACCATCGACGGTCTGGCGGCCGCGACCGACGGATCGTCGCAGTGGATCACCGGCGAGGCCTCCCGCGCCCGGGTCCACGTCGACCGCTCCCGCCGCGACGCCGTGATCGTGGGCACCGGCACGGTGCTGGCCGATGATCCCCGCCTCACCGCCCGCGCCACCGACGGTTCGCCGTACCCGAACCAGCCGCTGCGCGTGGCCATCGGCCGCAAGGAAATCCCCGAGGACGCCGCCATCCGCGGCGGCTTCGTGCCGGGGGAGAGGGTCGACCCGGCCATCGCGTCCAGCGACATGTTCCGGCACATCCAGACCCGCGACATGTCCATGGTCGTCGACGTCCTCGCCGATCTCGGCCTCATCGACGTGCTGGTCGAGGGCGGCCCGCGGCTGGCCGGGGCATTCCTCGATGCCGGCCTCGTCGACGCCGTCGAGTCCTACGTGACCCCGGGCCTGCTCGGCGCGGGCACGGCCGTCGTGGACACCGGCGCGGCCACGACGGTCGACGACATCGTCCGTTTCCGCACCGTCGCCGTCGAAAGGCTCGGCGACGACGTCCTGATCAAGTCCGTCCGCAAGTCCTAGATCGCGCCCCGATCGGGACGCACCGCAGAAAGGAACCATCACACGTGTTCACCGGAATCGTCGAGGAAGTAGGCACGGTCGCCGCGATCGTGGATCAGGGCGACGCCATCCGCCTCACCATCGGCTGCGGCACCGCCGTCGAAGATGCGAAGCTGGGCGATTCGATCGCCGTCAATGGCGTGTGCTTGACGGTCGCGGAGTTCGACGAGAAGGGCTTCACCGCCGACGTCATGCAGGAGTCGCTGGACCGCACGAGTCTCGGTGGCCTCGACGAGGGATCTCCCGTCAACCTCGAGCGCGCTCTCGCCGCAGGAGCCCGCCTGGGCGGACACATCATGCAGGGCCACGTCGACGGCACGGGCGCGATCGTTTCGCGCACGCCCGGCGAGCATTGGGAGGTCGTGCGCATTTCGCTTCCCGACGAATTGGACCGCTACGTGGTGGAGAAGGGTTCCATCGCCGTGGACGGCACGTCCCTGACGGTGTCCGCCGTGGGCGGGGAGCCCGGGGCGCATTGGTTCGAGGTCAGCCTCATCCCGAC
>NZ_DURI01000175.1 GCF_012837295.1 Corynebacterium sp.
GTGCGCCCGAAGGGATTCGAACCCCTAACCTTCTGATCCGTAGTCAGATGCTCTATCCGTTGAGCTACGGGCGCTTGTGGCGGAGGCGAGAGGATTCGAACCTCCGGCCCGTCGTAAGACAGGCAACTCCTTAGCAGGGAGCCCCATTCGGCCGCTCTGGCACGCCTCCGTGCACCAGGGGGATTCTAGCGGAGCGCCGCGCCGCGTGGCAAAAACCCGCCGGTGAACGCCGGAGTCGGGCGGACGAGTAGGGTTTTCGCCATGACCGGCAGCACTTCCCCCGACCAGGCCCGCCCGTTGACCCGCGAGGATCTGAGCCTGATCCCCTCGTATCTCCCCGGCAAGACGACGCCCGGCGCGTTGAAGCTGGCGAGCAACGAGATGACTCAGGGACCGCTGCCCTCGGTGCGCGACGCGATCGTCGATGCGGCGTCGGGCGTGAACCGGTACCCGGACATGGCGGCCGTCGACGTGCGCGCCACCATCGCCGAGCACCTGGGGCTGTCGACGTCGCAGGTCGCGGTGGGGTGCGGTTCGTCGGCGCTGTGCCAGCAGCTGATCCAGGCGACCTGCGCCGATGGCGACGAGGTCATCTTCGCGTGGCGCAGCTTCGAGGCGTACCCGATCCTCGCGCGCGTGGCCGGGGCGGTGCCGGTGGCGGTTCCGCTTGACGACGCCCACCGCCACGACCTCGACGCCATGGCCGCGAAGATCGGCGAGCGCACCCGTCTGGTGTTCGTCTGCAACCCGAACAACCCGTCGGGCACGACGATCACGGCCGCGGAGTTCGAGGCGTTCATGGCGAAGGTGCCGGCGAACGTGGTGGTCGCGTTGGACGAGGCCTACATCGAGTTCGTGCAGCCGGCCGAGGGCGACCTCGGTGCGGCCGGGCGCGCGACCGGCGTGGACACCCCGAACGCGGTCGACGCGATCGCGGAGTACCCGAACGTCGTGGGCCTGCGCACGTTCTCAAAGGTCTACGGCCTGGCGGGGCTGCGCATCGGCTACTGCTTCGGTGCGGCGGAGCTGATCGAGTCGCTCAACAAGGTCTGCATCCCCTTCTCCGTCAACGCGTTGGCGCAGGTCGCGGCGATCGAGTCGCTGCGCGCCGTCGATGAGCTGGAGGCCCGCATCGCGGGCGTCCGCGACCAGCGCGTCCGCGTCACCGCCGCCATCAACGGCGCGGCCGGCGCGGAGGTGGTCATCCCCGATTCGCAGACCAACTTCGTGTGGCTTCCGCAGGAGCGTCTGGCTTCGCTGGCCGGCGCGGGTTCGCTTTCCGACGCCGACGTCGCCGATTCCCAGTCGCTCGGCCAGTTTTTGGCGGACAAGGGCATCGTGGTGCGCGTCTTCCGGGGCGAGGGCGTCCGCATCACCATCACCGACGAGGCCGAGACCGACCGGCTCCTCGCCGCGCTGGGGCTGTAGGGGCTACTTCCCCGCGGTGGTCGATTCCCCGGTCGCATCCTCCGGGGACGTCGCCTTGTCGCGCTTGCCGGTGCTGACGGGGTGTCCCTCGCACATCGCTCCCCGCGGGGAGTGCTCGGCGATCGCACCGGCGATCTCGTCGAGCATGTCGCGGGCGGTGTCGTCCGTCGCGTCGCCGGGACGGGCGGCGATGGCCACGCCCACCACGCCGCCGTCGGCCGGGAAGATGCCCAGCTGACGGCTCAGGTACTCGCCCTCCTCGTCGGGGCCCCAGCCGCCCTTGAACCGGGCGCCTTCGATGGTGCCCAGGCCGTAGGACTGGTAGTCGACGATGTCGCCCATCGCGTCGAGGACCGGCTCCGCGCCCTCGATGCACCGCAGATTCGCCGCGAACGCCGCCTGATCGGCCAGCTCCCACTGCACATCGCCCGGGGCCGTCCAGGCCTCGAATTCGGTGCGGACGTCGCCGCCGTCGGCGAGCACGTCGTTGACCGCCTCGGCCGCCGTCGACGCGTCACCGAGGGACACCCACAGCGTCTCGGCGGCGTCGTTGTCCGACTCCGAGATCATCGCCGGAATCAGGTCCTCGACCCACGGATTCTCTCGATGCGCGGCGATGGCGACGGGCACCTTGGACGTCGACCAGGCCGAGACGTCGGAAAGTTCGCCTGCGGTGACCGGGCCCTTGCCGGAGGTGGCGCCGGGGACGGCGAGCGCGATGGCGGCCTCGCCGTCGAAGCGCTCCGCGATGTCGTCGATGGCCGCGGCCAGCGCCGGATCGACCGAGCCGTCGATGGTCCACGTGCCCTCGAGGGGCTCGGGAGGGCCGGACTCGGCATCGTCGTTCATGGAGCAGGCTGCGACCGACATGAGCACCGACGAAGCCGCCACCAGCGAAAACACGGTGGCGGCTCGGCGCGGGAAGAAGGGCGAAGGCACGATGGCCGACCCTAGCAGGAGCCTCCCGCCGGCATGTGGCGCTGTACGGCGGCGGCGATTTCCGTGAGCATCGCCTGCCCGGTTTCGTAGGTGCCGTCCGCGGGGCGGGCCGCGATGGCCACGCCGAGTTCGCCGCCGTCGACGGGGATGGTGCCGAACTGCCTGACCAGGTACATCCCCGATTGGTCGGGGCCCCAGCCGCCCTTGAATCGCGCGCCCGGGATCGTGCCCAGGCCGTAGCGCTGATCGCCGGCGATGGCGCCCATCGCATCGACGACGGGGCCGGCGCCGTCGAGGCAGGTGAGGTTCGCGCCGAATTGGGCCTGGTCCGGCAGCGCCCACTGCGTCTGGCCGAAGGCCGTGTACTCGGGGCGGATGCGCTCGGGGTTCGTGTTCGTCGTGGCGTCGCCGCCGTCGCGCAGCACCTGGTCGGTTGCGGCGGCAGCGGTCGCGGGGTCGCCGAGGCTCGCCCACATCGCTTCCGCGGCGGCGTTGTCGGACACCGAGATCGCCGCCGTGACGTTCGCGTCCGCACCACCGGACTGCCGCACGACCGCGATGGCGATGGGCACCTTCGACGTCGACCACGCGACGTCCGACATCAAGTCGCCGGCGGCCTGCGGTTCCGCGGAACCGGACGCGCCGGGAGCCGCCAGCGCCAACCCGGCCTGGCCTCCCCACGACGCGATGATGCCGTCGATCTCGGCGGCCAGTTCCGGCGACACCGCGCCCGGAGGGCCGTCCGCGGTGGCCGAGTTCGATCCGCCGTCGGCGCCGTTTGAGCCGGGTTCCCCTTCGCCCGGAGCACCCGGCGGGGTCGGGTTCGGGCGGCCGTCATCGACGCCGGCCGACTCCGCGGCAGTGCCGTCTCCCCCGCCGTCAGCGTTGGATCCGGTGCCGCCCGGCAGCGTGCATCCGCCGAGCACCAGCCCGCCGACGAGGACCGCGGCGAGCACCGCGCGCCCGCCCACCGTGCGCCCAGACACCGTGCGCCCAGAAAATGTGCGCCTAGACAATGTGCACGACCGCGTTGTTGCCGCCGCGGCAGGTGACGTAGTCGCCGTCGTCGGTGCAGCTCATCGAGTACGTCTGGCCGGTGACGGGGCTGTAGGCGCTGATCGTTCCGTCGAGGCGATCGGTGTCCCGGTAGTGCTCGACGAACGCGTTGCGGACGGCCGTGGCGAACGGGCAGCTGGTCACCGACGTCCCCGAGTAGTACAGGTTCAGGTCTCCCGGATCACCCGAGCCGCCGCACTTGGTCCAGCTCGACGGCGCCTCGAAGTCTTCGGCGCGCCCCCGCGTGGTGGTCGTTTCGGCGGGTTCGGTCTGAGCCGGTGCGGCCGTCGGCTGCATCGCGCCGCCGGAGCCTCCCTCATCTCCGCTACCGGACAGCAAGAAGTACCCGAGCGCACCGCCCGCGGCGACGATCAGCAGCAGCACCACGATGATCAGCGCGACCTTGCCGCCGCCGCGGCCGCCGCCTGCGGCGCTGGCGCCGCCGGTCGGCGGATACTGGCCCGGATATCCTCCCGGCCCGCCGGGATAACCGCCCTGGCCGCCCGGGTAACCGCCGGCTCCACCGGGGTAACCGCCCTGGCCACCGGGTCCACCCGGATATCCTCCGGGACCGCCCTGGTAACCGCCGCCCTGGAACGGGTTGTCGTTGGCGTAGCCGCCGGCTCCCCCGCCCGCGGTACTCCACGGGTTTTCGGAGCCGGTGTCGCCGACGTTCGACCATGCTTCCCCGTCGACGGGCCGCCACTGGTCCGTGGGCTCGTTTCCGCCGCCGCGGCCGCCGGGGCGATTGTCATCAAAAGGACTGCTCATGGTTACCGTGGCTCCTCGTCAAATGTTCACGTTCGATTCTGGCACAGCCCCCGGACGGCACCACCCCGCCTTCCCCGCGAACGGGGAGGACGGGGCGGGAAACGCTGTCGCCGGGGCGGGCCCGGACATCTGCCGCATGGGCGGATTCCGGGAAATTGCCGCCGGCGCGGGGCCTAGCTGGAGCCCAGCGAGCCGAAGGCGGCGGGCAGGGAGTTCTCCACGGTGATCGGGGTGCCGCCGCTCACCTCGCGGACCGTCGGGCCGAAGAGAGAACCGACTCGAAGGAAGCCGCCGTGCTGGTACTGGCCCAGCTCCTGGGGGGGCGCGGTAGGTGAAGTCGACGACGACGGAATTCGACTTGGACACGGTGGGATTGTCCTCGAACAGACCGAGGAAACCGCCCTCGGTCCACGACAGGCGGACTTCCTGCAGGCCGTTCTCCGCGGGAACGACGGTGCGGTCCTCGGCGGGGACGACGTGCAGGGCCTCGCCGAGCGCGTTCTGCTTCATGCGGGTGACGGACACCAGCTCGAAGCCCTGCGGCATGATGACGGCGATCTCGCGGACCTTGGTCCCGTTGTCGTTGTTGCCGATGATCTCGATGCGGGTGGTCACCAAGCCACCCGGGGTGACGGTCGCACTGCGGGTGACCTGCTTGTACAGGGAGGCGCTCCAGATCCAGCCGCCGGCCTCGCCGAGCCGAGCTTCTCCTTATCCGCCGCCGACTCGCCCATGCCTGGCATGAGGGAACCGAAGTCGGGCAGGACGGGGTTGATCTGGGCCGACGCCGGGGAGGCGACGCCGATGGCCATGCCGGCGGCGATGGCGGCGGCAGCTGCCGCACGGGTGAACTTCTTCATGATTGCTCCTGTGTCAGGGGGAAGCGCGGTGGCGGGCTTGCTTTGCGACGCCCACCGGACCGCGATCTGGCGTCTTAGTTGGAAGAACCGGAGTTCAGCGAGCCCCAGTCGATGGAGCCGGAGGAGCTGTTGTCGCCGCCCGGCAGGTCGGGGATCGGGATGATCGGGCGGGCGACGACGTTGACGGACGGAGCACCAGTGTCAACCTTGGTGGTCCGGTAGAAGGCACCGCCCGCACCGGAAATCTCCATGCCGCCGCCGGTCTGCTTCCAGCCGGTCTCCTCGGGGGCGATGTACGTGAAGTCCACGGACATTTTGCCCGTGCCAACGTTCACGCGGCCGATGCCGTTGGCGGCGAAGTCGACGCGGGCATCCTGAACGCGGCCATTCGTTTCGCTGTCGCGCTCCTCGGTGTAGTACTGGTCCGCGTTCAACGGGGTGGCGGGCCGTCAGGGGCGTTGTAGACGACGGAGTCCAGGACGAAACCGGCGGGCATGACGTCGGTGAGGGCATGGACGTGGGTCTGCGCGGAATCGCCCACGACCTCGACGCGAAGGGTGATCTTCTCGCCCTGCGTCACGTTCTGGCCACCCATGACCTGCTTGTACAGCTTGGCGTCGTAGACCCACAGCTGGGTCAGGTGATCGCCGATCTGGGCGCGCTGGCCGCCCTCGAGGGCGGAGACCGCCCGACCGGCGATCTCGCCGAGCGGGCCCGGCAGAGCCGGCTGGGCGCCGGTGAGGACGCCTCCGTTGGCGGGGTAACCCGACGGAACCCACGACAGGAACGTGTGGCCGCCGTGCTCGTAGGAGCCGAGCTCCTGCGGGGCGCGGTACACGTACTCGAGGGTCACGGTCTCGCCTTCGCGGATCTGCGGATGCTCGTTCGGGCTGCCGCCGAAGGTGACATCGACCGTGGTGCCGTCGGCGCCGCGATCGCGGAAGCGGTAGTCGCCCGAGCCCAGCGGTGTCACGGTCTCTGCGCCGTCGACGTTCTCGACGCGCGCGACGGAGACCAGCTCGAAAACCGGCCGGCATGATGTTGTGGAGCTGCCCGACGCGGGCGACGCCCTGGACGCCCTCGGCCTCCAGGCGCATGGTGACCCCTTCGCCCGGATCGACGGTCGCACCCGAGGTGAGCTGCTTGAACAGGGCAACCTCGTACAGGACCTCGTACAAGCCATCCATCTTGATGTTCTCGCCCAACTGGACGCGCTCGCCGGCGGTGACGGCGTCGGCGACGTCGTCGGCCACCTCCGTGCCGGCCGAGCTGCCGGACGCATCCGGAACGATGGGATTGCCGACGGGCTGCGCGAACGCGGTGGCGCCGGTGCCGATGGTCATGATCGCCGCGATGCCGAGGGTGGCGGCGGTGCGGGCGATCTACGTGGTGCGGATACGCAAATCGATACCTCATGTGTCGGGATGATCGGGGCCGACCACGGGATTTTCCGGGGCGCGTCCCGTCCGGGCGCATTCGGGAACCGCCGTCCACGCCGTCGAGGCGAGATTTAAGGGCGATCCAGTACTTTCATCGGAGATTGCTTCTTGAGGATTACATCTCGGGGCCGTTCGTTACATCTCTGGAGGCACAAATCAGGCCCCGTACGGGTGCCACCACTAACTGGGGCTGCACCCGTGCGGGGCCGGAGAACTACTGCGCCGGGGTCTCGCCGGGCTCGTCGGCGGGCTCATCCTCGCTGGACGAGCTGAGATCGCCCAGCGAGCCGAGGTCGATGGAGCCCCAGTCGATGGACCCGGTCGGATCCTCGGGGTCGACCACCGGCGGCTCGGGGATGACCGGGCGTTCCTTCACGATGATCGGCTGACCACCGGTGTCGGCGGAGAAGGAACGTGCGTTGTCGCCGAACCAGTCACGGCCGTCGGTGCGGAAGCGAGCGCTCCCACCATGCTCGTAGGTCCCCACGTTCTCGGGGGCCCGGTACAGGAAGTCCAGGGTGTAGGCCTGCCCGGCCGAGACTCGCTCTTCGATGCCGTGGACCTTCACCTCGGTGGAACCGTCTTCGCGCTCGATGACCTCGTACGCCCCCTCGTCCAGGATGACCGGATTCTCGCCCTCTTCGCCGACGGTGACGCGGGCGACCGATTCGAGGA
>NZ_DURI01000176.1 GCF_012837295.1 Corynebacterium sp.
ACCAGGTCGAAGAACAGGGCGACGACGGCGGTGCCGATGACGCCGGCGAGGATCTCCGTCGGAAAGCTACGGTTGAACCCGTCCGTGAAGAAGTACCCCAGCCCGTGCACGCCGACCAGCGATCCGACGCTGACCAGCGACACCGTCGACGCCGACACCACGCGCGCACCGGCGAGCAGCACCGGCCCGGCCAGCGGCAGTTCGACGCCGAGGATGCGCCGCCACGCGGGGTAGCCCATCGACTTCGCGGCGTCGCTGGCTGCGGCGGGGACGGAGCCGAAGGCGTCGGCGGCGGTGCGCGTCATCAACGCCACGCCATACGCCGCCAGCGCGACCTGCACGTTGAGCGGGGACAGGACGGACGTGCCCAGGACCAGCGGCAACATCACGAACAATGCCAGCGACGGGATGGCATAAAGCAGGCCTGCGCCGCCGACGATCGTTCCCCGGACTGCTTTGCGACGCGACGCCACGAAGCCCAGCGGCACCGAGACGAGCACCGCCGCGATGATCGGCGGCACCGACAGCCACACGTGGGCCCACGTCAGATCGAGGATCTGCGCGGAGTTCTCGGCGAACCAGGACCAGCGGATCATCGCGACGGCTCCGGGTAATCGCCGAGTACGCCGGCGACGCGGCCGCGGGCGTCGAGCACCCGGTCGCCGTCGATGCGCAGTCGGCGGGAGTCGGCGTCGATGAAGTCGCGGACGAAATCGTCGGCGGGCTTCTCGATCAGCTCCCACGGAGGGCACTGCTGGGCGATGCGGCCGCCCTTGGCCAGCAACACCACCTCGTCGCCCAGGTGCAGGGCCTCGGAAATGTCGTGGGTGACGAAGACGATGGTGCACTCCAGCTCCGCCTGCAGGCGCGTGACCTCGGCCTGCAACTCGCGGCGCACGATCGGGTCGACGGCGGCGAAGGGCTCGTCCATGAGCAGGATCCCCGAATCGGCGGCCAGGGCGCGGGCGACGCCGACGCGCTGCTGCTGACCGCCCGACAACTGCGACGGATACCGGTCCGCCACGGAGGCGTCGAGGCCGACGAGCTCGATGAGCTCCATCGCGCGGGCACGGGCGTCCTTCTTCGACACCCCGTTGAGGCGCGGGACCGTGGCGACGTTGTCGGCGACGGTGCGGTGCGGCAGCAGACCGCCGTTCTGCATCACGTAGCCGATGCCGCGGCGCAGCTGAACGGGGTCGCGGTCGGCGACGTCCTCGCCGCCGATGAGCACCCGGCCCGACGTCGGCTCGACCATGCGGTTGATCATGCGCAGCAGCGTCGTTTTGCCGCAGCCGGACGAGCCGACCAGGACGGTCACCGCGTTGCCGCGGATGTCCAGGTCGACGTCGTCGACGGCGGGCGGGCCGTCCCCGTAGGACTTGGTGACGCCCTCGAACCGGATGGCGGGCGCGGCTGTTTCGGTGGCCATACGGCCCACGGTAGCGCTAAACGGCGTCGGTTACCGCCGATCACCTACGACGGCCGGGGTCACGGTCGGCAGTCGTGGCCGAACCGTCACCTCGCACGCCAACGAGGGCTAACGGAAGTTCAGGTACGCCTTCGACGGCGTCGGGCCCCGCTGGCCCTGGTACTTGGAGCCCAGCGCGCCGGACCCGTACGGCACCTCCGCCGGGGAGGTCATGCGGAACAGCGCCAGCTGCCCGACCTTCATGCCCGGCCACAGCGAAATGGGCAGGTTGGCCACGTTCGACAGCTCCAGGGTGATGTGGCCGGTGAAACCGGGGTCGATGAACCCGGCGGTGGAGTGCGTCAGCAGGCCCAGGCGGCCCAGCGAGGACTTGCCCTCCAGGCGGCCGGCCAGGTGCGGCGGGATGGTGAACTTCTCCAGCGTCGACGCCAGCACGAACTCGCCCGGGTGCAGCACGAACGCCTCGTCCCACGGCACCTCGCGCAGGGTGGTCAGCTCCTCCTGCGGCAGCTTCGGGTCGATGTGCGTGTACCGCGAGTTGTTGAACACGCGGAAGAACTGGTCCAGGCGGACGTCGATCGACGACGGCTGGATCATCTCCTCGTCCAACGGCTCGATGCCCAGGCGGGCGTCATCGTCGGCGGAGAGGGCGGCGCGGATGTCTCGGTCGGAAAGCAGCACGCCACCACCCTACCGGCACGGCGGACGGGAAAAACGCGGGTCGTCGCAAAGCAGCCGCGCGCTATCCCGGGCTTTTGCGGACGCGCCCCGCGGCGGTGCTACATTATGGGCGGAAGAGAGATCCATCTTTCCGATGCTGATCCGCTCCATGCCGATGTAGTTCAATGGTAGAACTCCTGCTTCCCAAGCAGGCGGCGCGGGTTCGATTCCCGTCATCGGCTCCAACGCTTCATCGAAAGACCCTCCACCTGCACGTTCGGGTGGAGGGTTTTTGCGTATCCTCGCGGGCACATCCGGCGGTTCCCGCCCCTCGCCGCCGAGCCGCCGAACTGCCGCCTCCCGAAGGAGCCCTCATCATGCCCGAGTTCACCGTCGACGAATCCCGCGCCGTGCCCACCGCCGTCGTTCGCGCCTCCGACATCGCCATGGACGACCTGTCCGGCCTGTTCGACAAGGCGTTTTCCGTGCTGTTCCCCGCCCTCGGCGCGGCGGGCATCTCCCCCGCCGGCGCCGCATTCGCCCTGTACCCGCGCTTTTCCGACGACTGGTCCCGCTGCGACATCGAAGTCGGCGTGCCCCTGGACGCGCCGCTGCCGGGGACGGTCCCGGCCCCGCTTTCCGACGGCTCCGCCATCGAGATCGAGCCCTCCGAATTGCCGGCGGGGCGGGTCGCGTCCGCCCTGTACGAAGGCGGTTACGACGGGCTCGGCCAGGCGTGGCGGGAACTGACCGACGCGCTCGTCGCGGCCGGCCACACCCCGGCGATGCCGTGTTGGGAGGTCTACCTCACCGAGCCGACGCCGGACGCCGATCCGGCGGACATGCGCACGGGGCTCAACACCCGGGTCGAATAGGCACGGGACGACTGACACCCGGGCAGACCAGGGTCGATACCCCTTTGGGTATGGTCGCGACCATGGACAACCATGGATGGGACCAACGATTCGCCGATAACCCGCAGCACTTCGGTGCGGGCCCGAACACTCTCCTGGAGCGCCACGCCTCCGAGCTGACGCCCGGCTCGGCCGCCGATGTCGGCTGCGGCCAGGGCCGCAACACCGCATGGCTGCTCGGCCGCGGCTGGGACGTCACCGCCGTCGACTTCTCCGAGGTCGCGCTGCGCCACACCCGCGAGGCCGCCCAGGCCGCCGCCCACGTGCCCGACGCCATCGCCGAGGCCGCCACGGGCGAGGCCACGAACACGGGCGCCACCCATGTCCCCACGCTGACCACCGTGCAGGCCGACGTCTCCGAGTGGCGCCCGGAGGAGACCTTCGACCTCGTCGTCGCCGCGTACCTCCACCTGCCCACGGAGAAGATGGCCGCGACGTGGGAGCACCTGGTGGAGATCACCGCACCGGGCGGCACCCTCGTCGTCGTCGGCCACGACCGCGACAACGAAGGAAACGGCCCCAACGACCCGGACGTCCTCTTCCATGCGGCCGACGTCGTCGCCAAGCTCCCGGATACCTGGACCATCGAGGTCGCCGAAGCCGTCGACCGCGGCGAAGGCTCCATCGATGCGCTCGTGGTGGCCACAGCGCCGAAGAAGTAGCGCGCGGTTCGATCGCGACCCAACCCCCGCCCGATCACGGCCCCGCGCCGACCGCCCAACGCGCGCGACGAGATCACGATTCGGGGCCGCGATCGCGATCTCGTCATGAGGGGACGCGGCCGGGGTTAGTCTGGTGGTGAAACGTCAGCAGACAGGAGAAACCCGATGTCCGACGCTCACGACGCCGCCCGCGGCGATTCCATGCTCATCGCCTACGACGGCTCCGACGAAGCCAAGCGCGCCATCGAATGGGCCGGCGCACTGCTGTCGGTGCGCACGGCGTACATCCTCACCGCCTGGGAACCGCTGCAGCGGCAGGCCGCCCGCACCGCCGGCGCCTCCGGGATGATGCAGCCCGACTGGGACTCCACCGTCGACGACGGCGACCCGGCGCACGAGGAAGCCCAGCGCATCTGCCGCGAAGGCGTCGAGGTCGCGGCATCGGTGGGCTTCACCGCCGAGCCCTACCTGGTCGAATCGGAGACGACCATCTGGTCGGCCATCGTCGACGCCGCCCGCGACCTCGACGCCGGCGTCATCGTCTCCGGCACCCGCGGCAACTCCGGGCTGCGGGGGTTGCTGTCGTCGTCGACCGCCGACGCGGTGCTGAAGAACGCCGGCCGCCCTGTGCTCATCGTCCCGCCGCCGAAGTGACGCACGCGGAATGACGGGGACGCCGGCCCGTCGCAAAGCCCCCGGGCCGGTAACGAACGGGCAACGAAGGCTCCCCCACCTGGGGCGAACCGGAACTTCC
>NZ_DURI01000177.1 GCF_012837295.1 Corynebacterium sp.
CGGCCGGGTCGAGGTCGCGCAGGGACTGGTAGCGGACGTCATCACTGGGGATACCGGTCATGGGTGGGCCAACAACCTTTCGAAGGAAGCTACGGGTTCGGTGCCATCGTAGTCCCCCACCCCCGGCCGGGCCGATTCGGTGCCGGACACCTCCCCCGGCATCGTGGTTCGGGGGCACCGGATGGTGTCGCAGGTCACGTCGGGGACGCGGGGGTCGGCAGGGGGCGGCGCGGGTCCCGATTGCTTTGCGACGGCCCGGCGCGCCGGCGTCCGGCGCCTAGAACGCGACCCAGCCGATCGCTCCGGCGGCGAGCACGACCGCCCAGGCGGGCAGCTTGAACTTGGTCAGAGCGGCCAGCGCGGCGACGGCCAGAACGAAGGTGCCGGGCCCGGAGATGCCGTGGGTCCAGACGGGGTCGTAGAACGCGGCGGCCAGCAACCCGACCACGGCGGCGTTGATGGCCGCGACCGCACCACGGGCCTTCGGGTTCGCGGCCTGTTTCGCCCACACCGGCATCACCGCGATGAGCAGCAGCATCGACGGCAAGAAAATCGCCAGCGTGGCGATCAGCGCGCCGAGCACCCCGCCGGAGGCCATGCCCAGGTAGGACGCGAACGTGAACAGCGGGCCGGGCACCGCTTGGGCCAGGCCGTATCCGGCCAGGAAGGTATCCGCGTCGACGACTTCGGGAACCAGGCCGCCCTCCAGCAGCGGCAGCACCACGTGGCCGCCGCCGAAGACCAGGGCACCGGCCCAGTAGTAGGTGCCCCACCACTGCGTTGCCGCGAACGCCATGACCGCGAGGAACGCCACGGCGGCGCCGATCGACGCCCACGCGGGCACCGCGTAGGCCAGATGCGCGGGCGCCGTCGCCTGCGTGGCCTCGCTGCCGGACTTCCCGTCTGCCCTGACCTCACCCTTGTCATCGCCCTTGTCATCGCTGCGGTCCCCGTCGTCGCCCTTGCCATCATCGCCGTCCCCGCGATCACCGCCGCGCAGGAGCACGAGACCGATGACGCCGGCCACTGCGATGGCCGCGACCTGCGCCCACACGCCCCAACCGCCCGGCGCGAGCAACGTCACGGCCATCGCGCCGACGGCCACCGCGGCGGTCAACGTCGAGGTCACCAGGTTCTTGGCCATCCCCCACAACGCGACGGCCACCACCGCCACCGCCGCCGCCTTCAATCCCGCGATGGGGCCGTCGAGGTCGCCGAAGTACGCCACTCCGACGGCGGCCAGAGCCAGCACGAGCGCGGAGGGCGTCGTAAAGCCGACGAAGGCGGCCAGCAGGCCCGGCAGCCCTGCGCGGCGCCAGCCCAACGCCATGCCGACCTGCGACGACGCCGGCCCGGGCAGGAACTGACACAGGGCGACGACGTCGGCGTACTCGGCGTCGGTGAGCCACCTGCGCTTGCCGACGAACTCCTCGCGGAAATACCCCAGGTGCGCCACGGGGCCGCCGAAGGACGTCAATCCCAGCAGGCCGAAGGCGGAAAACACCTCGCCCACGGAGCCTGGATGGCGGCGGGACACACCACCCGCGGCATCGCCCGCAGCATCCCCGGAAGAGGCGTCGGTCACTTCTTTCATGTCCGTAACGTTAGGGCACCCGGACGACGAGCGCAGGCCGGGCGGTTGGCATGATGGGGACATGACCCGCGCGCAGGCACCCGGCCCCTACCTGGAGTTCGACAGGCGGCAATGGCGCGAACTGCGCAAGTCCATGCCGCAGGTGCTCACCGCCGCGGAAGCCGAGCGGCTGTCCGGCATCGGCGAAAACATCGACCTCGACGAGGTCGCCGAGGTCTACCTCCCCCTGTCCCGCCTGATCCACCTGCGGGTGCAGGCGCACCGCGAACTCAACCGCACCACCGCGACGTTCCTCGGCGACGAGTACCGCGGCGTGCCGTTCATCATCGGCGTCGCCGGCTCGGTGGCCGTGGGCAAGTCCACCACCGCCCGCCTGCTGCAGGTGCTGTTGGAACGCTGGGACACCAACCCGCGCGTGGACCTGATCACCACCGACGGTTTCCTGCACCCGTCCGCCGAGTTGAACCGCCGCGGGATCATGCAGCGCAAGGGCTTCCCGGAGTCCTACGACCAGCGGGGATTGATGCGCTTCGTCACGTCCGTGAAGGCGGGCGTGCGCGACGTGAAGGCCCCGGTGTACTCGCACACGGCGTACGACCGCGTGCCCGGCGAGTTCGAGGTCGTCGACCAGCCGGACATCCTCATCGTCGAGGGGCTCAACGTCCTGCAGACGGGCCCGATGCTCATGGTCAGCGACCTCTTCGACTTCTCCGTCTACGTCGACGCGCGCCGCGAGGACATCGAGCGCTGGTACATCGAGCGGTTCCTCAAGCTGCGCCACACCGCGTTCCGGGC
>NZ_DURI01000178.1 GCF_012837295.1 Corynebacterium sp.
CGCTTGAGGTACTCGAACAGCGCGATGTCGTCGTCCGGGCCGAGGATGTCGTTGAGGAACATGCGCAGCTGGCCCGGCTTCTGCGGGAAGTTGACCAGGAAGTAGTGCTTCAGGCCGCGGTAGACCAGGGATCGCTCCATGATCTCCGCGTAGCGCAGGACATCGTTGTTGCCGCCGGAGACGATGCAGACGATGACCTCGCCCGGGCGCGCGTTGAGCTGGTCGAGGGCGGCCACCGACAGCGCGCCGGCGGGCTCGGCGATGATGCCCTCGTTCTGGTAGAGGTCCAGCTGCGCCACGCACACCGCGCCCTCCGGGGCGATGACCGTGTGGATGCGCGAGCGATTGCGGTCGATGATCTGGTACGGAAGCTCGCCGAGCTTCTTCACCGCGGCGCCGTCGACGAAGGGGTCGACCGACGGCAGCTCGACGGGCTCGTCGGCGGCCATCGCGGCGGTGAGGCAGGCGGCGCCGGCGGGCTCGACGGCGACGAGGGCCGTGCGCGGCGACATGTCGGCGAAGTAGCTGGTCACGCCCGCAAGCAGGCCACCGCCGCCAACTGGGACGCACACCGTGTCGGGCGTGAGGCCCTGGCCGGACAGCTGCGCGACGATCTCCGCGGCGACGGTGCCCTGGCCGACGATGGTGTTGAAGGAGTCGAACGGCTCGATCATCCGCGCGCCGGTGGTCTGCGCGTCGGCGCGGGCGGCGGAGGCGGCCTCGTCGAAGCTGTCGCCGGTGACGATGATCTCCACTGCGTCGCGCCCGTGGTAGGCGATGCGGTCGCGCTTCTGCTTCGGCGTCTGGTTGGGCACGTAGATGCGGCCCTTCACGCCGAGGGTGCGGCAGGCGTATGCGACGCCCTGCGCGTGGTTGCCGGCGGATGCCGCGACGACGCCGGCGGCGCGTTCCTCGTCGGTGAGCTGCACCATCGCGTTGTAGGCGCCGCGGATCTTGTAGGACCGGACGTCCTGCAGGTCCTCGCGCTTGAGGAAGACCCGCGCCCCCGTCAGCTCGCTCAGCCGCGGGCAGAACTGCAGCGGCGTCGCGGCGATGACCGACGAAATCCTGGCCTGGGCGGCCTGGATGTCCGCCGCGTGGACGAGGCGGCGGGCGGTGTCGGTGGACGGCGCGGAAGAAGCGTTCATGGACGTAGACGATACTCGCCCCGGTCGCCGAAAGTGGAACGCAGGGTTCACGAGATGGGACGTGGGTCGCGCGGCGGGGACCGCGACGGAAAAGTGGCTTCCCCGATGAAATTGTTCGCCGCCGCCGGTAGCGTGAGCCCATGAACGAGCACAGAGCTTTACGACGAACCGCCGCCGCCCTGTTCCTCGTGCCCGCCCTGGCCGCCGGCGCGTGTTCGACGGGCGATGACGGCGCATCCGGCGCAGCGGCGCCCGACGAAGCGAACATGGGCGTCGAATCGTCCGAAGCCGGCGGCGGCCCGTCGCCGAGCGTGGGCGACGACGGGGGCCCGATCGCGGAGGACGACGCACCCGAGCCCGTGGCCATCGACGCCGACGCCATCCAGTTCGAGCTCGGCGGAACGCAGATGCTGTGTTGGGCGGACGCAGACGACGGCAGCGACGACTCGGTGTTCGGATGCCAGGGCGCGGCGGGATGGGACGCGACCGAGGGCCCCTCCCCCGCATCGGTGCTCCTGTTCACCGTCGCGGACGACGGCGAAGGCGAGGGTAAGGGCGAGGGCGACGGGGACGACAGGGGCGGCGTCGGTGGCGGCGACGCAGACGACGCAAAGGAGGGCGTGCGTGCCGTCCAGGCCAATGCCCCGGTGACCGCCTGGCAGATCCAGGGCGTCCGTTCCAGTGGCCGATACCTTCTCGGCGACGCGACGATCGACCTCACCGACCGCGAGCGCCTGACCTTCACCGTCGAGGTCGGCGACGGGGAGACCGAGTCCGGCTGGGTCACCGTCGAGGACTACGCCTGGGACGAGTAGCCGACCTCCCGGCAACGGGCACGGCCCAAATACACGCCAAACGGCCAGATACTCATGTTCTGCCGCGTGTATCTGGCAGGTTCACGTGTATCTGTGATCGGCGGGCCGTCGTAAAGCCTTTCCCCAACGCGAAGCCATCGCCGAAATGCGCAGGACGCCCTCGCAATTCGGGTGCACCGGCGGGAACGAATGTGCAAATGGTTTCACCGGAAATAGTAGCGTCGAATGCATGAACATTCACGCCGTTTCCCGCCGCAGTGCAGCGGCCATCCTCGCAGCATCCGCCCTCCTTCTCGGAGCATGCTCAGATTCGGAGGAGCCGGCCCCGTCGGCGACCACCACCGAAACCGAGACCACCACGTCGCCGACGTCGACGAAGCCCTCACCGTCCACGGAAGAATCGAGCGAGTCCCCGGAAACGAGCGCCACCGAGGAAACCGAATCTTCCGGTGAATCCACGGACGACGGTGACGGCGCCGTCACCGCGCTCGAAGCGGACGGCATCGCCTTCACGCTCGACGGCGTCGGGATGAGTTGCTGGGTCGGCGAGCAGGCTTTCCTCAATTGCCAGGGGACGGCGGAATGGACGCCCACGTCCGGCCCCGGGCCCGCGAATACGCTCAGCTTCGACATGAACGCGGAAACCATCCAGGCGATGCAGGCGAACGCCAACATGGCGGACCTGGATCTCGACGAGGTCGACGGCGGCGACCGTTACGAAATCAACGGCGTCATCTTTGATCTCACGGAATCCGACCGACTGACGTTCACCGACGAGCTGTCCGGCAAGTCCGGATACATCACCGCGGACCGCTACGGCTGGAGCTGATCTGATCGGGCACCGCGGACGTTGCTGCGCCCGCCGCTCCGCCACTGGTCTGATTGACTTGGTGTTATCACCGCCCTCAATGCGACCGAATTCCCAATCCCCACAAACACGCCAATCTGACGGAAACACGCTTCCTGTCGCGTTTATCCGGCAGGAAGGCGCGTTTCGCGCAGTGGCCAGCGAGCTCGCGCCTACTTACACTCGGCGCCATGACCGCAATGATCTGGACGCTTCCCGGAGAATTGACAATGGGCAATGAAGACGCCGCCATCGCACTCGTCAACGGCTACTACGCGGAAAACGATGGACGCGTCAGCTACTCCGGAGCCCGCTTCGACGTCCTGGATGGCGGCGGCGACCGCGAAAAAGTTCGCGAACACTTCACCCACGCCGATTTGCTGTCGACGGGGCTACTCAGCACCCCGCTCAAACGCCATTCCGTATTGACGATGCTCGGCGAGCATCAGCCGCATCTGCGTGCACGGGCCGAGCGGATCCTCGAGCAGCTCCCCACCCAAACCGACCTCAAGAACGCCGATGACTCAACGCTCGGCGTAGCCGAAGAGCTCAGGCAAACGCTCCTCGAGATGCCGGGCATCGGTCCGGTCATCGCGTCGAAGCTGATGGCGCGCAAACGTCCCCGACTGATTCCCATCATCGACTCGGTCGTTACGGAGACCCTCGATCACCCGGGCGACAATCAATATTGGGCTCGCTTGCGCGAGTATCTGCGCACGGATGGTTTGCATGAACGCCTGCTGGAAATCGGGGCTGAGTCAGCCGCACCCGACGGCACGAGCGCAATCCGGATATTCGACGTCATCGTGTGGATGCACGGAAAGAAGCGCACCGACTCGCCGTAAGGCAGGTGGGCTTGGCGCACCAGTGCGCCGTAAAGCAAGGCGGCCCGTCGCGCCGGAGCGGCAAACCCTGCGTGAAGCACCGCCGTCACTGCCCGCCGGCGCGCTGCCCCGCCGCTACCCCAGGATGCCCGTGCCCATCGTGGCCTTGAGATCGCCGAACAGGCTCGACGACTTGGTCACGCGCAGATGCTCGCCGAGGACCATCAACGTCGAATTGTTGCCCTCCACGAGATTCAGGTACACATCCGAATCGCCCTTGTTGTTCACCAGCACGCCCTTGAGCTTCGCGATGTTGTCCGGCGTGCACTGATCCGTACGCATGGTCAGGCGAATCGGGCTGCCCGACCCGTTCAGCCCCAGGTCCGGGACCTTCAGGTCGTCGCACACGATCGACAGGCGGTCGTCGCGGTACTGGACCCGGGCGCGGACGAGAACGATCGCGTCCTCGGCGACCAGCGTCGACACCATTGCGTACGTGCGAGGGAAGGCCAGGACCTCCACCGATGCGCCGTTGTGGTCTTCCAGACCGATGATCGCCCACGGCAGGCCGTCCTTGTTCACGCGGCGATCGACGCTGGATATGATGCCGCCGATGACCACCTCGGTGTTGTGCGGCACTTCGCCGCCGACGATGGTGGTGATCGCCGTGTCTGTCTGCTGCGCCAGCGACTCCTCGAACCCGTCGAGCGGATGGCCCGACACGTACAGGCCGAGCATCTCGCGCTCGAGAGCCAGCTCGTGCTTGCGTTCCCAGTTCTCCTCCGGGATCTTCACCTGGAAGACGTTGTCGGCATCGTCGCCGGCCTCGTCGCCGCCGCCGAAGCCGGCGAACAGGTCGAACTGGCCCTTGTCGGCGGCCTTCTTCGTCGGCAGCGCCGCGTCGACCGCATCTTCGTGGATCAACGCCAGACCCTTGCGCGGGTGCCCCATCGAGTCGAAGGCGCCGCCCTTAATCAGTGACTCCGTCACGCGCTTCGAGCACGGCAGAGTGTCGATCTTGTCCAAGTAGTCCGAGAAGTCCTTGAACGCGCCCTTCTCCTCGCGGGTGGCGACGATCGAATCGACGACGTCGCGGCCGACGTTGCGGATCGCGCCGAGGCCGAAGCGGATGTCCTCGCCCACGGACTGGAAGTTCATCGCCGACTCGTTGACGTCCGGTGACAGCACGTGGATGCCCAGGTGGCGGCAGTCCGACAGGTAGATGGCGGACTTGTCCTTGTTGTCCGCCACCGACGTCAACAGCGCCGCCATGTACTCGGCGGTGTAGTTGGCCTTCAGGTACGCGGTCCAGAAGGACACCAGGCCGTAGCCGGCGGCGTGCGACTTGTTGAACGCGTAACCGGCGAACGGCAGGATCGTGTCCCACAGCGTCTTGATCGCCGCAGCCGAGTAGCCGTTGGACTTCATGCCGGCCTCGAAGTTGATGAACTCCTTTTCCAGCACCTCGGGCTTCTTCTTGCCCATGGCCTTGCGGAAGCCGTCGGCCTGGCCGGCCGTGTAATTCGCCACCTTCTGCGAGATCCTCATGATCTGCTCCTGGTAGACGATCAGGCCATAGGTCTCGGAGAGGATCTCCTCCAGCGGCTCCTCCAGCTCGGGATGAATGGGCACGATCGGCTTCACGCCGTTCTTGCGGTCGGCGTACTCCCAGTGGGCGTTGACGCCCATCGGCCCCGGGCGGTACAGCGCCAGCGCGGCCACGATGTCGTTGAACTCGGTCGGGCGCATGCGCTTGAGCAGCTCGCGCATGCCGCCGCCGTCGAGCTGGAACACGCCGAGAGTGTCGCCGCGGGCCAGCAGCTCGTAGGTGGGGCCGTCGACGACATCGAGGGTGTCCAGGTCGATGTGCTCGTCCCGGTTGGACACGACGTTTTCCAGGCAGTCGCCGATGACCGTCAGGTTGCGCAGGCCCAGGAAGTCCATCTTCAGCAGGCCGATGGCCTCGCACGCCGGGTAGTCCCAGCCGGTGATGATCGCCCCGTCGGCGGCGCGCTTCCACATGGGGATGTGATCGAGCAGCGGCACCGACGCCATGACCACGGCACACGCGTGCACGCCGGTCTGGCGGACCACGCCTTCCAGTCCGCGGGCGGTCTCGTAGATGCGGGCGACGTCGGCGTCGGTCTCGATGAGCTGGCGCACCTCCGCCGCCTCGCCGTAGCGCTCGTGCGACGGGTCGACGATGCCGCCCAGCGGGATGTCCTTGGCCATGATGGGCGGCGGCAGCGCCTTCGTGATCCGGTCCGCGACCTGGTAGCCGGGCTGGCCCATCTGCACGCGGGCGGAGTCCTTGATCGCCTGCTTCGTCTTCACGGTGCCGAAGGTCACCACCTGCGCGACCTTGTCCTCGCCCCACTTGTCGGCGGCGTAGCGGATCATTTCGTCGCGGCGGCGGTCGTCGAAGTCGATGTCGATGTCGGGCGCGGACGGGCGCTCGGGGTTGAGGAATCGCTCGAACAGCAGCCCGTGCTCGATCGGGTCGATGTTGGTGATCCACGTGGCGTACGCGACCAGCGAGCCGGCGGCGGACCCTCGGCCCGGCCCGACCTTGATGCCGATGTCGCGGGCATGGGCGATGATGTCGGCGACGATGAGGAAGTACGACGGGTAACCCTTGCCGTCGATGACCTCGATCTCGTATTCGGCGCGGCGGATGTACTCCTCGGGCACCTCCGCGCCGTCGAAACGCTTGGCCAACCCCTCCATGACCTGGTGCCGCAACCACGTGGTCGGGGTCTCCCCCTCGGGCACGTCGGCCTTCGGCATGCGGTCGTGGGGGTGCTCTTCCCAGATCGGGTCGTAGTCGCCGACGCGCTCGGCGATGAGCAGAGTGTTGTCACACGCGTCGGGCACCAGGTGGTCCCAGGTGGCGCGCATTTCGGCGGCGGTCTTGATGTAGTACCCGTCGCCGTCGAACTTGAAGCGGTCGGGGTCGTGCAGGGTCTTGCCGGTCTGGACGCACAGCATGGCCTCGTGCGCCTTCGCCTGATCGCGGGTGACGTAGTGGCAGTCGTTGGTCACCACCGGCGGCAGGCCGAGCTTCCGCCCGATCTCCAGCAGCTCGGTGCGCACGCGGGTCTCGATGTCGAGCCCGTGGTCCATGAGCTCGAGGAAGTAGTTGTCCTTGCCGTAGATGTCCTGCCACATGCCGGCCGCCGCCAGCGCCTCGTCGAACTGCCCCAGGCGCAGGCGCGTCTGCACGTCGCCGGAGGGGCAACCGGTGGTGGCGATGATGCCCTCGGCGCGCTCGGCGATGATCTCGGCGTCCATGCGCGGGTACTTGCCCAGCTGCCCCTCGTACGACGCCATCGACGACAGGTAGAAGAGGTTGTGCAGCCCCTGCACGTTTTCGGCGAGCATCGTCTGGTGCAGGTACGAGCCGCGGCCGGAGACGTCGTCGCCCTTCTGGTGCGGTTCGCCCCACGTGATGCGGTTCTTGTTGAAGCGGCTTTCCGGCGCCATGTACGCCTCGATGCCGATGATGGGCTTGACGCCCTTCTTCTTCATCTGCCGGTAAAACGCGTTGGACCCGAACATGTTGCCGTGGTCGGTGACGCCGACCGCCGGCATGCCCTGCCGCGAGACCTCGTCGGCGAGCAGGTCGATCTTCGCCATGCCGTCCAGCATCGAGTACTCGGTGTGATTGTGGAGATGCACGAAGCTGGAGTTGGCCATGGCTCCGGATTGTAGGCGGTGCCCCGGATCGCGGACCAATGGCGCGGAATTTAGAACAAAATTAAAGCCCTACCTGCATATATCCATGTTCGCAGACGTGTGCAAGGTCACGTTATCGAAACTTTACAATTCACCCGCCCGCCCCCATACTTGAGCGCATCCTCACGTTTGGCCCATGGAAATCATCCGGGGCGACGTACCCGGCCGGATCTCCCGGACGGGCCCTCCAAGGAAAGGACACGCGATGTTCGCTCCCCTGCCCGACGGCGTCTTCACCCTCTTCC
>NZ_DURI01000179.1 GCF_012837295.1 Corynebacterium sp.
CGACCGGCGGCATCGGCGACACCGCCATCGGGCCGGCGCCCGCCGCGATGGCACCGGGGGCGATCCACGTGGTGACGCCGGCGACGACATCATCGGCCCGGCGCGTCGGCCCCATCAGGGCGCCGCGGCTGACCACGGTCTTCGGGTCGTCGAGGGTGGCCACCTGGCACAGCTCGCCCAGGCGGTCCTGGACGTAGGGGACGCGGGCGGATCCGCCGGTGAGGTACAGCGGCGTCGACGGGTCGGGGCGCAGGCCGGCGTCGAGCATCGTTGCGCGGGTGACGTCCAGGGCGCGGTCGATGTCGGGCTTGATCAGCTCCTCGAACTCGCCGCGTGTGAGCATCAGCGTGGTCTCGCGGCCCTTCGCCGCCACGGTGATGGTGGCCCGGGGAGCCTCCGACAGGACCTCCTTGGCCGTCCTGATCGACCGGTCCAGGGACAACGACGGCCCCGTCGCACCGGACTGCAGCGCGCGCAGCAGCTCGGTGTCGTTCTCCTCCAGCTCCGACTCCACCCACGAACGGATGCGGGCGTCGAGGGTGCGGCCGCCCAGCGAATTGTCGCCGCGCGCCGCCACGACCTGCAGCGACCCATCGGCGGCCGGGGTCAGCACCGCGACGTCGAGGGTGCCGCCGCCGAGGTCGAACACCGCGACCTTTTGGCCCGGCGACAGCGGCCGCTTGAACGAGTACCAGTACGTCGCGGCACGCGGCTCGGAGACCAGCGACAGGCGGCGACGCTCGATGCCGGCGTGCTCCGCGCCCTCGATCAGGCGCACCAGCTCCGCCTGGCCCCAACCCTCCGGGTGCGTCAGCACGACGTCGTCGGGCATGGTCCCGCCCGCGAAACGCCGCGCCCGCTCGAGCACCGACCCGATCACCGCGGCGACGACCTCGACCACCGGCATGCGCGAGCCCGCCAACAGCACGGTTTCCGAACCGATGGCCCGCTTCGGCTCCGGCAGGAACGCGTCGGGGCGGGATTCCGCCTGGTTCATGGCCACGTGGCCGACCAGCAGCCCCTGGCCGTCGGCGAACACGGCCGACGGCAGCAGATTGCCGTGGTGCGACAGCGCCAGCGCCTCCGCCGCCGGGCCACCGTGCCCGGCGCCGGCCGCGCGGTGGGCGGCGGCAGTGTTCGACGTGCCGAAATCGATGGCCAATCGCCAACCGGACATGGTCATGTTCCTTTCGGGGGCCTCATCAACCCGGTCAGCTTAACAGCGCCGACACCATCGCGATGAGGCGAACTCGCGAGTCTTCTTCCGCCGCGGATCGTCCCAGAAGCGCCATCCTCTGCAACTCGTCGTACATCTCCCGCGCCCGACGGGACACCTGCGCCGGATCCGCGGCGGCCGGAAGCCCCAGCCGCTCGGCGTCGTTTCCGCCGGACAAGGCGTCGTAAAGCATGGGCATCAGAGGGGAACTCGGCGACGTCGCCGCCAACCCGCGGTAGGCGGTGAAGAGCATCACCGGCACCATCGCCGGCTGATTCGCCAGCACCCCGTGGATGTGGCGCACGTGCGCGGAAAGCTGGTGCGAATAACCGAGCTGCTCCAGCTGCTGCAGCAATCGCGCCGCCCGGCCCAACGCCGCGTAGCGCAGCAACCCGCCCTCCAGGACGCGGCGCAGGCGGGCGATGCCGGAGCGCTCCTCCAGCCACTCGTTGAGCGCCACCGCGCCCTGCCCCGCGATACCCGCGCCGCGCACCACCCCGTACTCGCCCAGCAGATCCAGCGCCCGGTCGCGCAACTGCGCGTCGATGAGGGCCGGGGACGCGGATTCGAGCTCCTCGACCAGATCCTCCGGGGCCAGCCGCCCCAGTTCCGCGACGGCGCGCGCCACCGGCTCGGTCACCCGCCCCGTCGCCGCCGACTCCGCCATCAGGCCGGACACCGGCACGACGGCGCCCATCAGCGAACCGAGACGCCCGCGCAGCACCCCGCAGTAGCGTTCGGCATGGTCGAGTGGATCGCGCCGGCCGAAGGCCCCCTCGCCGAAGGAGTCCGCGCGCGCCAGCACGCCGACGGTGTTCAGCGGCGTGAAACCGAGCTTGCCGACGAACTCGCGCTCGTCGATCCGCGGCGACGAATCGAACAGGAACACCGCGGCATCGGCGTCCACCGACGCCTCGCGCGTCTGGGCGTAGCCGTCGATGAGGGCGCGCTCGGTGGCGTCGCGGTTCTCCACCGTCAGCGTGGCGATGCCGGGGGTGTCGATGATGGTCATCCGCTCCACCGCCGCCGACGGCAGGAACCGGTCGACGTAGGCGACCTCCGGCACGGGGCGGCCGACGTCGACCAGCACGCCGTCGTCGAGCACTCCCCTGCTGCGGCGGCCGTCGTTGCCCACGACCTCCGCCCGCGAGGGGGCGCCATGGCGGAAGACGGTGACGGCGTTGGTGGTCTCCAGGGCGCCCGTCGCCGCGACGTTCTCGCCGATCAGGGCGTTGACCAGCGTCGACTTGCCCGCCTTGAGCCTGCCGACGACCAGCACCCGCGGCGGCGAGAACAGGATCCCGCCCAGCCGGTTGGCGTGGTCCGGCAGATCGCCGCCGCCGGAGGCCAGCGCGTGCAGCGCCCGGTCGATTTCCCGCGTGACGGGGTCCATGGTCTCGGCGTTCACGTTCGCGCGGTCCTCCATCAGCGCCCCACTCCCCTCAACGTGCCCGCGGACGTGGCCAGGTCCCCGCGGATCTTCGCCACGATCTCCTTGTTCCGGTTCAGCCGCGCCAGCGTTTGGCGGCGCTCCTCCTCGGAGGCCCGGGCGGCGGCGCGGGCGTCTTCGATGCGCCGTTTGAGTTCGTCGCCGTCGCGCCGCAGCCGGGCTCGGTAGCGCAGCACGATTTCGGTGCGCACCGTGGTCACCAGCGTGTCCACGTTGCGGTTGACGCTCATGCGCAGCGCCGCCACCGTTTCGCGGGTCCACGTGACCAGATGCTGCTTGCCGTTGCGCATGGCCCGGTAGGCCATGTTGACGCCCAGCCAGCCGCCGCCGATGACCGCCGCGGGCAGCGCAATGGTGGCCAGGCCCATCGCCGCCAGCGCGCCGCCGCCGGCCGAGGCGATGGCGGGCCCGGAGATGATGCCCAACGTCACCATGCCCGGGTCGATGAGGTTCTCGGTCTTCGACGCGACGGAGTGCCGCCCGTCGCCGGAACCGCCGGGGGCGATGCTCATCAGCGCGGCTCCGGCCATGGCCTCCCATTCGTGGTCGTCGCCGAACAGGGCGTTGGCCTCGCGGCGCAGCACCTCCAGCTGGCGATTGACGGCCGTTTCCGCCGCCGCCGACAGTTCGTCCTCGATCCGCGAAGTGAACACCTGCGGCTTCGAACGCAGAACCTTCATGCCCGAGGAATTGATGGTCCGGATCCACTGCTCGCGGATGCGGTCCGTTTCGGCGTCGAAGCCCGCCATGATCGATTGCCGTGCGACGGTGATGTTGCGCGCCAGGATCTGCTCCCATTCCTGGCCATGGTCGCGCAGCCGGCGCAGTTCGTCGCGGCGCGCCTCCAGCTCGGGGACGACTTCTTCGGCGCGGTCGACGGCGGCGAGATCGGCGGCGATGGTGGCGGCGACGCCCTCCAGCGCGGTTTCGGCCATCGACAGCGCCGCGACCTTGGACAACAGGGCGCCGCGGGCCATTTCGGCGGCGATGCGCCCGCGCAGCTCCGCGATGCCGGAGGTCCGCTCGACGCGGGCGCGGCGTTCCGGGTTCTCCATCTCGGCGGCATCGACGGCCCGCAGGCTGGAGACGCCGATGACGGGCACGTCGCGGCCCAGGTGCTCGCGGATCAGCCGGCGGTCGTCGTCGACGATCGCGCGCCACCGGCGCAGGTTCTTGTCGGTCTTGGTCACGGCGACGATGACGGATCCCGCCGCCTGCGCCGCCCGGCCCAGGATCTCCATTTCGGGCGCGGTGATCGGCGTCGTCGCGTCGCACACCATGAGCAGCACGCCGGCACCGCGGGCGCGTTCCAGCGCGACGTCGATGGCCGCCCGGTCCAGGCCGCCGGCGCCCGGGGTGTCGATGAACAGCGCCTTGGGCACGTGCGCGCCCGACACCCGCACGGTGACTCCGGTGGGCAGCTCCGGGGTATCGGGATCGGCCACCCGAGCGCCGTTCATGGTCGCCCATTCACGCAGCTCCGACAGCGGCGCCCGTTCGATGCGGTCACCGAAGTTCAGGTCGATGACGTCGGTGTTCTCCTCCGACCGCAGCACCTGCACCGGGGCGGAGGTGCACACGTCGACGTCGACGGGCAGCAGGTCCCGGGCGCCCGCGATGGCGTTGATCACCGAGCTCTTCCCCCGCTTGACCTCGCCGACGACCACGACGGTGCCCCGCAGCGCCGTATCCCCCCAGGTGCGCCGGATCGCCGCCGCCACGTCCTTGTGTCCGTAGCGGTCGAGGATCTTCAGGGCCGACGACAGCGTTTTCGCCGCGGTCTCGACTTCACGGCGCAGGGTGGCGCGCGCGTCGGCGGGGGTCGTCGTCATGCGGATTTCCTTCGTGGCGGTCGCCGTTTCGGTGGGTCCCCGCAATCATAAGGGTCACCCCGGAAAAACAGTTCGTGGATAAATTCGCTTGGACGGGAACATTCGGCGCCACCCGGCGCATCACATCGTCGACCAACGCGGAAAGCCAACCGCGCGACACACGCCCCGAGAGGAACGACATCATGTCCGGAAACGACGACCGCACCGCCGACAAGAACCAGAACGCGCCCCAGGAGACGGATCAGAACATGGACGAGAACACCATGGACCAGAACACGGGCAAGACGGCCCCCGCCCCCGAAGGTTCCCCGGCCCCCGCCCCCGAGTCCGGCCTGGGCATCAGCCTCGACGAGGTGCTGGAGGAGTCCGCCGCCGACGTCATGTCCGCCTCCGACCTCGACGGCGACGGCGAGGTCGATCAGATCGTGCTGGACCTGGACAAGGACGGTTACATCGACACCATCGTCACGGACATCGACGGCGACGGCGAGGTGGATTCCATCCAGTTCGACACCACCGACGACGCCATCCTGGACACCACGCTGTCCAGCAAGGAAGAGGTCGACGCCTTCATGGACCGGCACGGCTCCGGCGCCCCCGATGCCGCCGCTCCCCCGGCCGCGGCTCCGGCCCCGGCTCCGGCTCCGGCTCCCGAGCAGGCCTCCGATGCGGGCCAGGTGTCCAACACCGACGCCGGCGAATACGACGTCTACGGCCAGGTGACCGGCCCGGACGGCACCATCGACCTGGATGCCGCGGAGGTCGTCGCCGCGACCGACACCACCGGCGACGGCGTGGTCGACACCCTGTCGCTCGACCTCGACGGCGACGGCATCGTCGACGCCGAGATGCGCGAGCCGGTCGGCGACGGCTTCTCCGAGCTCCACGTGGACACCTCCGGCGA